>JBOGWZ010000299.1:0-2267 GCA_050694075.1 Actinomycetota bacterium
CCAGCTTCTGCTTGCCCGTGTAGAACGGGTGGCACTGGTTGCACAGCTCGACGTGCAGCTCCGGCTTGACGGACCGCGTCGTGAAGGTGTTCCCGCACGAGCAGGTCACCCTGGTCGTCATGTACTCGGGATGGATGTCTTGCTTCATGATGAGGTTTCCTCTCGTAGCTCGTGTGCCTGCTCGGCCCGACGCTTCTTCTCGTAGGCGATCGAGCCCCGGGCCATCACCCAAAAGGTGAAGAAGAGCCCGCCCACGAGGGCAATGATAGTCAGCCACTCCGGTAAACCGAGGCCGAACAACATCTCTTCCCCTCTGCCGAGTTGCATCTCACCCACCCATACGGTGGCTCACGTGCAAGTCGGCGCTGGGCGACGACTCCTATTCCTTCACCGGGACCTTGGCGATCTCGCGCAGGAACTCGGCGTTGCCGCTCGTCGCCTTCATCTTGTCGATCAGCAGCTCGAGGCCACCACCGCCCTCGAGGGCGTGCAGCACCCGGCGCAGTCTCCACACGAGCTGCAGCTCCTCGGGTTTCAGCAGCAGCTCCTCCTTGCGCGTGCCCGAGGCCTGGATGTCTATGGCGGGGAAGATGCGCTTCTCGGACATCCTTCGGTCGAGCCGCAACTCCCAGTTACCCGTGCCCTTGAACTCCTCGAAGATGACCTCGTCCATCCTCGACCCCGTCTCGACCAGAGCCGTGGCGAGGACGGTGAGTGAGCCGCCGTGCTCGATGTTGCGGGCCGCGCCGAAGAAGCGCTTCGGCGGATACAGTGCCGTCGAGTCGACACCACCGGACAGGATCCGCCCCGATGCCGGCGTGGCGAGGTTGTAGGAACGCGACAACCTGGTGATGCCGTCCAGCACGATCATCACATCACGGCCGAGCTCCACGAGGCGTTTGGCCCTCTCGAGAGTCAGCTCCGTGACCTGGATGTGATCGTCGGACGGACGGTCGAACGTCGAGTAGATGACCTCGGCCCCCTCGACCGACCGCTGCATGTCGGTGACCTCCTCGGGCCGCTCGTCGACCAGGAGCACGATGAGGTGCACCTCGGGGTTGTTCGCCTCGACCGCGTTCGCTATCTCCTTCAGGATCGTGGTCTTCCCGGCCTTCGGGGGACTCACGATCATGCCGCGCTGGCCCTTCCCGATCGGCGCGATGAGATCGATGATCCGCGCCGTGATCGCGCGCCGGTCGTCGGAGCGCTCCAAGGGGAGCCGCTCCTCCGGGTACAGGGGCGTCAGGTCCCCGAAGCGCGGCCGGGTCTGCGTCTGCTCGGGGTCGACCCCGTTGTTCGAGCGGATCTTGAGCAAGGCCGGATACTTCTCGCCGTTCTTCGGATCGCGCACCGAGCCAGTGATCTCGTCGCCCTTGCGCAGGCGGAAACGCCGGACCTGCGAGGCGGACACGTAGACGTCGTGATCGCCGGGAAGGTAGCCGGTCGTTCTCAGGAACCCATAGCCCTCGGGCAACAGGTCGAGGATGCCGGTGCGGACCTCGGCGGTGGAGTCGTCGACCTTGTCGAGGTCCTCCCAGCTCTCCTCCCGCACGTGGGGCATGCCGCCCCCTCCGCCGCGCCCGCGGCGACGGCGGCGCCGACCACCGCCCTGCTCCACGCGTTCGCGCGGCCGCGAGCGATTGTCCCGTCCCTGCGGCCTCCGGCGCTGATTGCGGTCCTCGCGCTCGGGGATCGCGCCGTCGTCGATCGATCCAGAGCGCTCCCCCGGCGCAGCATCGAGCGGAGGCGCCACTTCGCGCGGTGGCGCCACCTCACGCGCCGGCTCGCGTTCGACGGAACGCTTCTCTTCGGGCTGGGTCCGTCCGTCGCCCGACGAGCCGCCGCGGCCCGTCTGTCCGTTCGCGCTGTCGACGATCACATCGATGATCTCGGCCTTCTTGAGGCCGCTCACCTTGAGATCCAGCGACTTGGCGATCTCTCGCAGCTCCGCGACTGCCTTCGCCTCCAGTATCGAGCGGTCGAGTGTCTCGGCCACCTTGCTACGCCTCCTGCATCGAGGGAGGGAGCTCACCGAGATCCGGCTTCACCCTCTCCCAGTCATCCGAAAACTTCTTGAACCCGGCGTCCGTCAGGGGATGTTTGACCAGCGACTCGAAGACCTTGAAGGGCATCGTCGCTATGTCTGCCCCCATCCGTGCCGCCTCTATGACGTGCACGGGGTGACGGAGGCTCGCCGCGAGGACCTGCGTCTCGTAGCCCTGGGCGGCGTAGATCTCACAGATGTCGGCCAAGATCCGAAGCCCATC
>JBOGWZ010000300.1:0-2250 GCA_050694075.1 Actinomycetota bacterium
CTGGGACACGCCCCACGAGAGGGGCACTTAGGAGGAGCCACCATGGTGCTACTGAAACCCGATCCGACCTTTTACCCATCGCCGCGCATGGCGATGGAAGCCCCGCCCGAAACCCACGCCTACGCGGCGATGCTCAACCCGAAGCACGCGGGCAGGGCCGACGGCCTCGCGACAGTGGGGCTCGACCCGTCATCGGATGGCTACGGACGCATCGTCAACGTGCTCGATCTAACGGCTGAAGGTGACGAGCTCCATCACTTCGGCTGGAACGTCTGCAGCGCGGCCCTGTGCCCGTATGCGTCGCATCCACATCTCGAGCGCCGCTACCTCGTGGTCCCGGGCCTCCGTTCGTCACGCATCTACATCATCGACACCAAGGACGATCCTCTGCGTCCGCAGATCGTCAAGACCATCGAGCCGGAGGTGATCGCCAAGCGCACCGGCTACAGCCGCCCGCACACGGTGCATTGCGGACCGGACGGCATCTACGTCAGTGCGCTCGGCAACGCCGCCGGAGACGCCCCCGGGGGCATCTTCGTGCTCGACCACGAGACCTTCGAGCCGCTCGGCCGCTGGGAGGTAGAGCGCGGCGATCAGGAGCTCCACTACGACTTCTGGTGGCATCTCGGCTACGACACACTCATCACCAGCGAGTGGGGAACGCCCAAGATGGTCGAGGGCGGACTCGACCCCGAATTGCTCATGGGACGACGCTACGGACACCGTCTGCATCTCTGGGATCTCCGCCGTCGCCGGCATACCCAAACACTCGACCTCGGCGACGAACACCAGATCGTGCTCGAGCTGAGGCCCGCCCACGATCCCACGAAGGACTTCGGGTTCGTCAACGTCGTCGTCAACGTTACCGATCTGACCTCCTCGATCTGGACCTGGTACCGCACCGCCGATGGCTCGTGGGCGGTCAACAAAACGATCGAGATTCCGCCCGAGTCCGCCGATACCGATCAACTTCCACCGGCGCTCCAGCCGTTCGGCGCGGCCCCGCCGCTAGTAAGCGACATCGCGCTGTCGCTCGATGACCGCTTTCTTTACGTCTCTTGCTGGGGGACCGGGGAGCTACGTCAGTACGATGTCACCGACCCACTCAAGCCCGAGCAGGTCGGCTCGATCCGCATCGGGGGCATGGTCCAGCGGACACCTCACCCGGCGCATCCGGACCGTCCGCTCAACGGTGCCCCACAGATGGTCGAGGTCAGCCGGGACGGCAAGCGCGTCTACTTCACGAACTCGCTCTACGCGTCGTGGGACGAGCAGTTCTATCCGGACGGCATCACGAGCTGGATGGTCAAGGCCGACGTCAAGCCGGACGGCGGCATCGAGCTCGACAAAGACTTCTTCGTCGACTTCTCGGCCGATGGGCGTCGGGCCCACCAGGTCCGCCTTGATGGTGGCGACTCTTCGTCCGACTCGTTCTGCTACCCGTGAGCGATCTCGCGCCTTTTCTGGTACTGGGTGCGCTGGGCGCGTTCCACGGCCTTAACCCGGCCATGGGCTGGCTGTTCGCCGTATCCCGTGGTCTGCAGAATCAAAGCCGCTCGGCGGTCCTGGCGTCGCTGGGACCGCTGGCGGCGGGCCACGCCCTCTCGATCGCCCTAGTTGCGATCGTCTTCGGCGTTTTGCAGCTCGTCGTCGATCTGGACACGGTGCGCTATGCAAGCGGGGCCACATTGTTGGGTTTCGGAGTCTTCAAGCTTGTGCAGCCTTTCGCGCACCCGCGTTGGGTCGGGATGCGAGTAGGGGGCGGCCAACTTTGTCTGTGGTCGTTCCTCATGGCCAGCGCCCACGGAGCCGGGCTCATGCTCATCCCTGCTCTTGGGAGCATGACCGCGCCTGCGGAGGTGGCATCAGATCCGCATGTGGCCACGGCCGGACTGGCACTTGGTTCGGCCGAGCTTGCGACCACCGCGGTGCTCGTGCACACCCTGTCCATGTTCATCGTCACCGCGGCGATCGCACTGGTCGTGTACGACCGATTTGGTCTCGCGTTCTTGCGCACTGCTTGGCTAAATGTCGACATGCTCTGGGCGGCCGCACTCCTCCTGTCGGGCTTGTACGTACTGGCAGTCGGGCTCGGGTGAGGGTGTGAATCCGTCCGGAGACGACGAGAGAGGTTGTCCCCCGATCCGGTGAATTTGAAGTGGCGGCCCTCCGCCTGATCCCTGCCACGCCGTGGTAGTGGTCAGGCTGAGAAAAGGAGGAACCGCCATGGCGAAGGTAACTCGCATTCCG
>JBOGWZ010000301.1:0-2219 GCA_050694075.1 Actinomycetota bacterium
AGCAGCGATCGCGCCAGCGCAACGACGGCGGGACGGTCGTGCGCGTCTCCGGCCTTCAGACCGAGATCTCGCGCGTTCTCCGAGCGGCCGAGCGGATCGGAGGCTCGGTGGCGGGACGCGCCGGTGGTCTCATGTGGGTGACGGTGCCCGAGGCCGACCCGGCCGAGGCGGTGGGCCGCGTGGAAGAGCTGCGGCGCGATCTCGCTCCGCTCGTTTGCGTCGTTCTCGACGCGCCGGACGAGGTGCGGGCTAAGTTGGACGTGTGGGGCACGGACGACGACGGTGCGGTGGACCTGATGCGCCGCGTCAAGAGCCGGTTCGACCCCCACGGGATATGCAATCCCGGGATCTTCGTGGGTGGGATCTAACGTGGCGACCGAAGCTCGAGAGCGCGCGTTCGATCCACACCGGCCGCCCGACCGTGAGCTGATCGACGACTGCGTGCATTGCGGGTTCTGCCTGCCGACGTGCCCCACGTACGTGCTGTGGGGGGAGGAGATGGACTCCCCGCGCGGGCGCATCGTTCTGATGAGCACCGGGCTCGAGGAAGGAAGCAGGCTCTCGCCCGAGATGGTCACTCACTTCGATCGCTGCCTGGGGTGCATGGCGTGCGTGACCGCCTGTCCCTCGGGGGTCCAGTACCACCGCCTCATCGAGGCCACTCGCCCTCAGGTCGAGCGCAACTTCGAAAGGTCGCGGCGCGACCGGATGCTGCGCCGAGCGATATTCGGTCTGTTCACCCATCCAGGAAGGCTCCGGGCGGCCGTTCCCTTGCTGGCACTGAGAGCTCACCGGATCTTTGCGCGATCGAGGGGGAGGCTCGGGACGCTGTCCCGTCTTGCGCCCACGGTGTCCATTCGGGCCGCGTTCAGAAGGCTCCCCGAGCTCACTGCGGCGCGGGGGCCGAGACGCGCACGGGTTGGATTCCTGCAGGGATGCGTCCAGCGAGTGTTCTTCGGCGATGCGAACGCTGCGACCGTGAACGTGCTGGCGGCCGAAGGCTTCGAGGTGCACGCGCCGTCCGACGTGAGGTGCTGTGGGGCGCTGATGTTTCACGCGGGCTACGAGCCCGAGGCCCTCGAGCTCGCCAGACGGATGATCACTGCTTTCGAGGACTGCGACTACGTCGTCGTCAACGCGGCCGGGTGCGGCTCCTCGATGAAGGACTACGGCGACGTGCTGGGCGACGATGACGGTTGGGCGGAGAGGGCGCGGGCTTTCTCCGACAAGGTTCGCGACGTCACCGAGCTACTCGCGGACTTCGAACCCGCGGCGCCCCGCCATCCCATGTCCCTTCGCGTCGCCTATCACGACGCGTGTCATCTCGCGCACGCGCAGGGCGTGCGCTCCGCGCCGCGCGAACTGTTGCAGGGGATCCCCGGACTCGAGCTGTCGGAGCCCCCCGAATGGGAGATCTGCTGTGGCTCTGCCGGCATCTACAACCTGCTGCAGCCCGAGGCCTCCCGAGAGCTGGGGCGGCGCAAGGCCGAAAACCTGCTGTCGGTGTCCCCTCAGGCGATCGCGGCCGCCAACCCCGGCTGCGCGCTGCAGATCGCGGCGTTCCTCGAGGAGCTGGATCATCCTCTGCCCATCCATCACCCCATGGAGATCCTTGATGCGTCTATCGAGGGGAGGAAGCTGTGACGGCAGACGGCGTCGACATCCGAGCTCCCGTGGAGGGGCGCCATTCGGAGATCCTGACCGACGAGGCCCTGGCTTTCCTGGCCCGGCTTCAGCGCGAGTTCGATTCCACGCGCAAGCGGCTACTGAGCGACCGGGCGGAACGACAGGAGAGGTTCGATGAAGGCGAGCTTCCGGACTTCCCGTCCCTCGGCATCCGTGAGAAGGAGTGGAGCGTCCCGGAGGTGCCCGGCGATCTGATGGACCGCCGGGTCGAGATCACCGGCCCCACCGACCGCAAGATGACGATCAACGCGCTCAACTCCGGCGCCAAGGTGTTCATGGCCGACTTCGAGGACGCGAACTCGCCGGTCTGGGACAACATGGTCTCCGGCCAGGCCAACCTGATCGATGCGGTGGAGGGCACCATCGGGTTCACGAGTCCGGAGGGCAAGGAGTACCGGCTCGAGGAAGACGTCGCGACGCTCGTGGTGCGGCCGCGCGGATGGCACCTTGACGAGCGACACGTGCTCGTGGACGGAGAGCCGGTGGCAGCGAGCCTCTTCGACTTCGGACTGTACTTCTTCCACAACGCGCGC
>JBOGWZ010000302.1:0-2212 GCA_050694075.1 Actinomycetota bacterium
TCCCGATCCTCTCAGCCGTCAGATAGGCAGGCCAGAACGGCTGGGAGATGACGATCTCAGCGTCCGGGAGCTCTCGCTCGAAGAGCGAGTCCGGCCCCTCCTTGTCCGACGTGACAACAAACGCGTGCCCGCGCTCCTCGAGGAACCGCCGCAGCCCAAGCTCCCCGGAGACGCTGCCCAGAAGCTCACCCGGCTCGAAGTCGATCCGCTCCGGGGTCGGCGTCGTCTGACCGTCGTAGTAGCGCTCGATCCTGGGAATCGTATCTCGAGCGTACGACCTCGGATACCCGTCAACAGGATCCTCGTACAGGACACAGAGAACCTTTGCCATCCCTGCCTCACCTTCCTCCCCTAGGCTCCGGCATGGCCCCCGAATTCTAGACATCGCCGTGGGCGCAGCTCGCAGGAGCGCCAAGTCGCCTGGGGGCTTGCATCGGCAGGGGTTCAACGTCGGGACGAGCATGCACCTCCCGTTCTGGCCCTTGTATCCACGCCAAGCACCGTTGCACGGCCCAGAACGGGGCTGCCGGGAGGCGAAGTCGAAGGGGCAGGCCGGGTCTCGGTGGAGGCCTCCGCCTCTTGGCTTCGTCGGCTTCACCGACCCCGGCCGATACCCTCCGCCTCGACCAAGAAACGGGTGTGTTCAAACGGGATCAGCCAGCTGGGGCGACCCGCTCGCCCCGCAGGCGTTTGAGCCCGTGCCGGGAGGGGAGGTTTCGAGCGATGGCGCGACTCGAGGACTACAGCTTTGGACGCCTCACGGTCGACGGTGAGGAGCACACGCGTGACCTCATCGTCCTTCCGCGACGCGTCGTCGCGAACTGGTGGCGCCGGGAGGGCCACAGCCTCGTGCTCGAAGACCTGGAAGAGGTTCTCGACGAGCTTCCGGCGTGCCTCATCGTCGGCACCGGCGCCCAGGGGCGCTTGAGCCCTGACCCAAAGACGCTGGAACGGCTGCGAGAGAGCGGGATCGAAGTCGACGTGCTTCCGACTGACGAGGCGGTGCGCCGGTACGGCGCACTCAACCCTGCCGCGACCGCCGCGGCGCTCCACCTCACCTGTTGATGAGCGACCTGGCCCTTACGAGCACGGCATTTCGGAACGGCGAGGCCATCCCGCGCCGGCACACGTGCGACGCCGACGACATCTCCCCTCCGCTCGCGTGGTCGGGCCAGCCGCCGGAGTCGCAGTCGCTCGCTCTAGTCGTCGACGATCCCGACGCGCCGGGCGGAACGTTTACCCACTGGCTTGCCTGGGGAATCGACCCGGCCGCAGGCGGGCTCGCCGAAGGCGAGGCCGCGCCGGTGGAGGGGCGCAACGACTTCAAGTCCGAGGGCCACGGCGGGCCGTGTCCGCCTCCCGGTCACGGACCCCACCGGTACTTCTTCCGCCTGTACGCACTCGACGCGAAGCTCGACGTCCAGCCCGGCGCGGGGAAGGACGATCTCGAGCGCGCGCTCGCAGATCACGTCCTTGCCACCGCCGAGCTCGTCGGTACGTACGAGCGCTAATTTCTGACGAGAGTCGAGGATCGCGTTCAGCAGGCGGCGCCTGCCGTGGCCGACGCCCTCCCGCCAGGCAGACGTGACGGCGACGGTTCCGGTCTGGATCGCGTGGATCTTCACTGTGGTGGGCTTCCGATCCACTGCCCGGGTACGTGGTGCGGGTCGTCGTGTGTGCCCAACTCGGCTGGCCAGCCGTTAGCGATCGCCACCGGGGTTGCTCCGCATTGAGCAGGAACGTCGCCATCACGAGAACGTCAGACCCTTCGCCCTCACGTCGACGAACGCTACTGCTCAATGGCGCCCCCTCAAAGCCTCTTTGGGTCCACAGCTCCTCCGAGCTATGGACGCCACGGGCGCAGGGTGATCCTGCCCTCGCGTCCCACATGGCTGAAGCCGATCGAGCCTAGACGGAGGCGTAGCTGGTGGAGCACCTCGGCCCACAGCGTCGCAGGCTCCGCGCCGTAGGCGCCGACGAAGTCGTCGAGCAAGCCCGGCGCCGCGTGCTCAAGCAGGCTGTCCCCGAGCGCCTGGAAGCCCTCGACGATCTCTTCGATCAGCGCTCGAGCGCGTGCGCCGTCGCTGGTCAGCCGTCGGCGCGCGTAGGAGACACCGATGCCGATGTGGCGCACCTCGTCCCGCACCGCGAGCCGCTGCGCCTCGCGCAGGCCGGGGAACCAGCCGACCCGATCGAACTGCGCCGCGACGAA
>JBOGWZ010000303.1:0-2206 GCA_050694075.1 Actinomycetota bacterium
GAGTGCTGGGGCTCTGACTAAGCCTTCAACTCGATATGAGCTGTGGTTCCCGGATCACCGAGGTAATTGTGGATCAGGACCCATGCGGTGCCCTTGGGGATCGTCCCGACTTCGTCCGCCGACTCGGAATTGAAGGCGAGGGTGTTCGTACACTTCTTGTCGTAGAGGTAGATGTCCAGGTCGTACTGGACCGTGGCCGACCCCTTCGCTTCGACGACCGCCTCGATCTTCTGATACGGCTTGGGCACCTTGAAGACGTAAGCGTCGAGGCCATTGGTCGTCGGCGTTTCGCACCTGGCCTCGAACTCCTTCGCCGTTATGGAGTTGACCGAGCCTGTCGAGTTATAGACAACGGGATGAGGCAGGAGGAGAGTGACCTCCTCGCTCTTATAGGGCTTCGGCTTCTTCTTTCCGGCCCACGCGGAGTAACCGGGAAGCGACAGCGCAAGCACCAGTCCGATGACGACCGCTCTCTTCAACATCGAATGACTTCTCCTGACCTCGCGCACCCAGGGAGCTCCCCTAAAGGTTCTGGGTCCCTGGCACCTTTCCTGCCTCGGGGCGGTCCGTTCCGAGCGAGAAGTGCGACCCGATGGAGGACGCGGGGGAGCTCAGGGCTGCGTCACCGCCCCACTCTCCGGCGACACGCACTCTGACCTCCTCGATGGATGCGCGTGCAGTCTCGCGTTCGTCACCGAAGGCCACGAACAGATTGCTGCCCATCTCGGTAAGGCAGTTGATCGCGTCCGGAAGCGGCACCAGCCCGGCGATGTGAAGCGTCACGATCCCGTGTGCCATGACCCACAGTTGCGACGCCAGCATGAGCGGATCCCCTTCGAAACGCCCGGCCTCCACCGCACGCCCGACGGCCGTCACGAGCCGCTCGAATGTCGAATAGCCGACGTCGGGTTCCTCCTCCGCGTGTTCCAAGAACATGAAGCGATAGAGGTGGGAGTTGGTGATGGCGTTGAAGAAGTACGCGGAACCGAGGGCGACGACGTCGGTGACCGGGTCGTCGCTGAGGGCGACCGCGTCGAGGTTCTGGGCGAGGCGCTCGAACCCCTCCCGCCGAAGGGATCGCTTGAGGTCGTCCATCCCGGCGAAATAGGTATAGACGGCCATAGTCGAGGTCCCCACCTCGTCGGCGAGACGGCGGGTGGTGAGGGCGCTCGGCCCCTCCGCGATCAGCAGGCGGGCGGCGGCGTCGATCAGGGCCGTTCGCACCTGGGGATCCTGCAGCCGGGGGCTCATCTTGACAGTGTGACATATCAGCGTTATACATCGGGGATAACGGCATTATGCTTAGGCGGCGCGGAGCCCTCTCGGCGGTAGGAGGCTTCGGATGAGAGGCGGACGGAATCTCTGGGCGACCCCGCCCGGCGGGATCGATCTCAAGTCGCGCAGGGCCGCGAGGGCGCGCCTGAGGATCGGCGTGGCGTCGCTTCTCACCTCCCTTCTTGCGGTGGGCGGCGCGGGTATCTACGCAACCATGAAGGCGTCCACCCCGGCCGCCATCGAGGACGCGCTGGCCGAGTTCCGTGCGGATCGGTCCACGAAAGCGGTCGACCAAGGCAACGATCGGAAGCGTGACGGGCGCGACTCTCGACAGCGCCGCGATGAGAAGGCGCGTCCACGGGACCAGCAGACCGCGGTGGCCACGAGCGATGACGAGCCCTCCGTCCGCGTCCGGCAGGCCGGCCGCTCGTCCACGGCAACCGAGCGCGCACAGAGATCGACCCCCGCGCTACCCGTGGGGCGTCCGCGGGAGGGCGTGTACTCGTGGGCAGTGGAGGGGTACGAGCAGGTGCCCGGGGTCAGGAGAGACTTGCCGGAGCGATCGCATCGAGTCGTCACCCACCGCGGTCGCTCCGACTGGACGGAGCACCACATCTTCTCGGAGCAGCGAGAGCAATGGTTCAAGCTCGTCGTGTCGCGCGAGGGCGTGGCGACAACCGCCGTCCGCAACAAGGTTGAGATGGGGCCGGTCGAGGTAGACCGAACCGTTGTGTTCAATCCACCGGCCTTCGTCGCCCGCTTTCCCTTCGAGCTCGGCGCGACGTGGGAGGGATCGTGGTCGGGAAAACCAGCGGTGAATATACGGGGCGAACGTTCGAGCACCGCACGCTCACGATCGGTGGAGAACGCGTAGAGGTGTGGGCGACCGAGGTCATCATGGACATGACCGGCGAGGTCGAGGGCCGGGTCA
>JBOGWZ010000304.1:0-2201 GCA_050694075.1 Actinomycetota bacterium
GCGCGAATCACCGCCTCCGGAAGGCGGGGGAGCTGGAAGAACGCGGCGTACCACGATCTCCATGCCTGGCGGGCCAGCGCCCGCACGAAGCTCCGCGGGTGGCCGACGGAGATCGCAACCAGCCGGTCGACGCGTTCGGGAGCCCACCCGGCGAGGGCCCACGCCGCGATCGCACCCCAGTCGTGGCCGACGACGTGGGCGCGCCGCACGCCGAAGCGATCTAGGACGCCCGTCAGGTCCTCGATGATGCGCGGCATGACGTAGGCGCCGACGCGGCTCGGCTTGTCCGACTCACCGAACCCTCTGAGGTCGACCGCGATCGCGCGGAAGCCCGCATCGACCAGTGGGGGAACTTGACTGCGCCACATGTCGAGGCTGTCGGGAAAACCATGAAGGAGCAGCACCGGGACACCGCGGCCCTCCACCGAGACGCGCAACGTGACCCCGTCGACCCCCACGCGCTCGATCGTCACGGTGTTAGGAACGCTCGGAGTGCTGTGCTTGGACCTCCGCACGGCGCCGGAAGAACTGAGGCTCGGCCCCCTCGACGATGCTCTGAAGCTGATCGATGAGTCGGTCCCGATTGAGCCTGATGCCGTGGCGACCGAGCACCTCGCTGTATTGGGGAAAGCGCGTCACCAGGTCGATCGCCACCGTCTCGAACGCGTGGCGCGCGATCCGCTCGCGGGAGCCGTAGTCCATCAGATTGAACACGAACAGGTGCTCGTCGTCTCGGCGAGGCTCGACAAGGATGATGTCGACATCGGGGTGCGCGTGCGCGACGAAGTCCAGCTCCTTCTCGAGCTGGGACTCGGCCATGATGCGGTAGCTCTGCGCGGCGATGTGAGGGAAGCCTTTCTGAGAGATATGGCGGGCCGGCAGGCCGGTGGCGGTCGGCAGCAGGTGACGGATGTCGTGCACGTAGGGGACGAGCGGGTTGATGCACACCACCAACCTCGCCCCGTGGGCGATCGCGATGTCGATGTTAGTGGTCGACTTCAGCCCGCCGTCGAGATAGACGTGATCGCCGATCGGTCTCGGCGCGTACAGGAGGGGGATCGCGGTGGATGCGGCCGCGGCCTCCGAGATCGGCACGTCGGGCGTCTCGTCGGCGCCGAACACCATCCGTTGCGCACGGTCGATGTCGGTGGCTGTGATCAGCAACCTGTGGCGGGTTTCGGCGAAGCGGTTGGAGCGCCCCGGTTCGGATAAGAGGTCCCGCAGGTAGCGCTCGGTGCCGTCGGTCGTGTACAGGGCTTGGGGGAGCCCCTCGGAGAGCGCAGCCAGGCCGTCGATCAGAGACGTCGTGAACGGGTGTCCCGCGTAGCGTCGCAGGGCGCCTATGACACCGAGCGGCCAGCGGACGAGCGAACGTACAAGCCCGCGGCGATCGGGCCGCATGATCTCGTCGGCCCCCATCCCCGGGATCGTCGCGTCCGAGTACCCGAGGTTGCCGAGGATCATCTCCTCGGGGGTGATGCCGTTGGCCAGGCACGCGGCTACGGCCGCTCCGGCCGAGGTGCCGACGTAGAGATCGAAGTCGTTGACCGTGGCGCGCTCGGCCATCGCGTTCATCGCGTTGAGCACGCCGAGGTGGTAGGCGGCTCCAGTGATGCCGCCTCCGCCGAGGACCAAGGCGACCCGGCCCCCATCCCTTCGGGCCGAGGACCTGGCGGGGGCGCCGCGCTCGTGCCCACGAGAGAGATGGATGACGGTCCCCATGGGCGCGGAGCCTATAGCCGAGTCCGGCGCCGTTAGGATTCCTCCGCGAGGGGCGGTTAGCTCAGCGGGAGAGCGCTCGCTTCACACGCGAGAGGTCACTGGTTCGATCCCAGTACCGCCCACCGGCACTTACGTAGTTCTTCTTACGGCAATCCCGTGCCACTGCGTATGGCGAAGAGGGCGGCGGCCCGGCAGGATGCATCCATCGCAACGAGTGCGGATGCGGAGGAAGAAAGGCCCCTCTCGAGAGAACCTTTCTCACCCTCCTCCTCCCAGCGACTGCCTGAGGGAGCCGCTTCCTCCGCCGCCTCGTTCCCCGGATCATCCGCCGCGGCGACGGATGGCCCTGATCAGGTCCCACTTGCCCATCTTGGAACGGCCTTCGATACCTAACTTCTTGGCCCTTTCGTAGAGCTGGGTTCGGGTTCGCTCCTGGAGCGAGTGTCCCGCTCTGCCACCGCGACGCCTCGACTTCGCCG
>JBOGWZ010000305.1:0-2193 GCA_050694075.1 Actinomycetota bacterium
ATATGCAAGAGAAACGACGAGGACGAGAACCAACTGGGGAATCACGCCGAGGATCGTGGTCAACGTGAGCAGCGTGGACTGCACTGCGACGGCCACGACGACGAGAGCTGAGATCGCCGCGGCCCACGGCAGGCCGATCTCCGACATGAAGCCACCCGGGGCGCGCATCTCCTTACTGGCCACCGGAGGCCTCCCTCAGCTTCTCCTCCTCGGTTTCGGTAAGGCGCGGACCGCTGTCGATCAGGATCTCGACGAAATCGAGATTCGTGAAATCCACGTACGGCTCGATCTCGATGTCCCTTTCGAGCCCCGTCCCCTCGGGCCCCACCTCCGACACGAAGCCGATCGGGATCCCGGCGGGGAAGATCCCCCGGTCGTATCCGGAGGTGATCACCTCGTCTCCCTCAATCACCTCCGCGTTAGGACCGACGAGCTGGAGATCGAGCGGTTCACCCGCGCCGTTGCCGCGCACTATTCCGGTATCGCGCGACTCCGTGATACGGGCGCTGGCCCCTGCCTCGGGATCGATAAGAACGATGATGGTCGCGCGGTGCGCGCTCGCACTGAGCACCTTCCCCACGAGACCGTTCGGGTCGATCACGGCCATGTCGGGACGGATCCCGCCCGAGCGTCCCTTGTTGATGATGTACGCCCAGCGGTAGTTCGTCGGCATGCGGCCGATTACCTCGGCCACCACGCTGTTCATCGTCAGCCACGATTCCTCGAGCTCGAAGTACTCGCGCAGCTTTTCGTAGTCACTTTCGACGGCCTCGGCCCCATCGATCTCGGAACGCAGCTGCTCGTTCTCTGTCTCGAGCTCCTCGTTGCGGTCGCGGAGATCGCCGAGGTCGCCGATGGCGGAGAAGAAGTCACCGATCGGTCGCGCCACCGCTGCCAGTCCCCGCTGGATCGGCGCTATCACCGCGGACGAGATGTCCTTGATGCGCTCCAGGGGTCCACCGGGATTCTGGCGAAAGTCGAGCGTGATTACGATTATGGATAGAGCGAGGAAAGCGAGCAGCAAGAGCCGCCCTCGCCCGCTACGGCGATACATGCAAATTCAAACCTCGTCGCTTAGCCGCGAAAACCTGGGGACGGCTGCGCCTCGGCACGCCGCCCTGCGCGGCTCATGGTACCCCCGGGGAGCTAGTGGCGGGTGGAGGAGATCAGCACCCGCTTGAGGGCCTCGAACTCCTCCAGGCACTTGCCCGACCCCACCGCCACGGCGAACAGCGGGTCCTCCGCGATGTGGATGGGCATGCCCGTCTCGTGCTTGAGCCGCTCGTCCAGCCCCTTGAGCAGGGCCCCCCCACCACACAGAACGATGCCCTTGTCCATGATGTCGGCCGCCAGCTCCGGAGGGGTCTTGTCGAGCGTGTTCTTGACCGCGTCCACCACCGCGTTGACGGGCTCCTCGATCGCCCGGCGGATCTCCTCCGCTGCAACGATGATCGTCTTGGGAAGACCGGTAACGAGATCACGCCCCCGGATCTCGGCTTGCTGCTCGTCGGGCATCGGGAACGCGGATCCGAGTCCCATCTTTATCTCCTCGGCGGTGCGTTCGCCGAGCATCAACGAGTACTCCTTCTTCGTGTACTGGATTATCGCCTCGTCGAGTTCGTCACCGCCGATGCGGATCGACTGAGAGGTAACGATGCCTCCGAGAGAGACAACGGCGACTTCCGTCGTCCCACCACCGATGTCGACCACCATGTTGCCGGTCGGTTCGTGAACCGGAAGTCCCGCGCCGATCGCCGCCGCCATCGGCTCTTCGATGATGAACGCGCTGCGCGCACCTGCAGAGATTGTCGCTTCTTCAACGGCGCGCTGCTCGACTCCAGTGATACCGGATGGTACGCAAACGACTACGCGAGGCTTCACCAGGAAACTGCGACGGTGCACTTTCTGGATGAAGTAACGGAGCATCTTCTCCGTGACATCGAAGTCGGCGATAACACCGTCTTTCAGCGGTCGAATCGCAACGATGTGCGCCGGGGTACGACCGATCATCTGCTTGGCCTCGGCCCCCACTGCAAGGATGGCTCCGGTCTTTGTGTTGATCGCAACGACCGAGGGCTCGTTGAGCACGATCCCCCGGCCCCGAACATAGACAAGTGTGTTGGCCGTGCCCAGGTCCACGGCCATGTCGCGTCCTATGAACTGGAAGAGGTTGTCCATCCCTCAGCTCCCTAA
>JBOGWZ010000306.1:0-2186 GCA_050694075.1 Actinomycetota bacterium
CCCGGGCCGCGTCGAGTGAAACCCGCGGAGTGGCGATCCATCCGAAGCCGAGCGCGACCAGCACGACCGCCGCCGCAGCGCCGCCGAATGCCGCAACGGTCAGTAGGCGGTCACCCGCCGGCAACCTCGCTCGTCCGGCCCCGTGGCCGACCGATTGTCTTGCCTGGTGTGACCGCCTCTCTCATCTAGGTCTCACGCCTGCATAGCCGTCCAGATGTGGTCTAAACCTTGCGGGACGGGAACGTACGGAACGTGCCGTCACACCATCTCGACCCTGAGCGCGTGTCGGCGGCTCGCGCCGACGTCGGCCTGCCGGGCGAATCGGTGGCCTTGGCGGACCTGTTCCGACTGCTCGGCGATCCCGTCCGGGCGCGAATCACCCTGGCTCTCGGCGCCGGCGAGATGTGCGTCGGGGACATCGCGCTAGCCACCGAAGCGAGCGAGAACTCCGTCTCGTACGGGCTCCGCCATTTCCGCACCGCCGGGCTCGTGCGGCGACGCCGCGCAGGACGCGTCATCTACTACCGGCTCGCCGACGCGCGGCTCCGGGAGCTCGCTGCCAGGGCTCGCGAGATCGCATCGGCATGACGCCGCGGCCACTTGAGCCTCCTCATCCCGGTAGCCGGGCGGCAGCGGGGTGGGACGCATCGCCCGCTCCATGCCGTCGGCGACGAACTCGGACACCGCATGACGTGCGTGCTGCCGGATGAGGAGCGCGACCTGCGGGTCCTCCGACGTCTCGGTCACCCGCACACCACTCGGGACCTCGTCGATCGCCATCTCGATCGCCTCGTGGTGCTCGAAGATCTCGCGGAAGAGCGGATCCATCTGCCGGATCGGGTCGCCCTCCTCGATCCTCTCCCGCATCTGCCAGACGTGTGTGCGGATCCGCTCGGCCAACTCCGGGTCGTCGCTTCGCGTGACGGCCCGGATACCCCCTGGGATGTCTTCCACCCGGCGCTCGATCCGCTCGTGGCCGGCGAGCAGATCGTGGATGACGGGCATGTCGCGCCCAATCCGCGCGTCCATCCCCCGGCTCATCATCCAGCCGGGCGTCGTCTCGCCCATCATTCCGGTGCCCATGCCCTCCCCCATGCCATCGCCCCCGCAGGCCGAGATGAACGCGGCGAGGGGAGGCGCGCTTAGGAGGAGTGCGAGCGCACGCTGGAGAAAGCGCCGCCGGCTCGCCGGCGCCGGAAGCTCGCCCCGCCCCGGCCCGGTCGGGTCAGCCATCTTCCTCGAGAGCGACGCGGATGTCGTGCGCCAAGTTCGCCGGCGTGAGGTCGGCGCCGGCGTGGAGGGTGGAGGCCCAGACGCCTTGGCGGTCGTAGATGCGAACCGGGGCCGAGTGGAGCGTGTCGACGCCCGTATCGAAGGAGGCGGCGATCTGGAACTCCTCCCAGACCGGCCGAAGCGTGGGCACCGGCGCAACGAGATAGCGGAGCTTGCCCTCGGCCCGGTTTCGGCGTAGGAAGTCGCGAACCGATTCCGGCGTGTCCTCGTCCGGGTCGGTCGAGATCGCCACGGCGACGACCTCGCGCCGCTCCTCCGCGCCGAGGCGATCGGTCGCCCGCCCGATCTGGGAGGCGATGATCGGGCACGACTCGTCGCACTGGGTGTCGAGGAAGGTGACGAGGACGACCTTGCCGCGCAGGGCTGCCGAAGAGACTTCCCTGCCCTCCTGATCGGGCAAGTTGAAGTCGGGCAAGCCGATGCGCGCCGGCGGCTGGCTTCCCCTGAAGGCGGGCTTTTCCTCACCGCCTCGCAGAGCGATCGCCGCCACGCCAGCGCCGGCCCCGATCGCGGCGGCAGCCGCGATCACGATCAGGATTCTCAGTGCTCTCGTGCTCCTCATCTCCGTCGTGGTCTCCCTTCCATTGCTTGCGCTATCCCGGCCTCGAGGGTCGCGCGCGAGATCGCGCCCGGCGAGTGGGCGACGATGCGCCCGTCCGCGTCGAGGTAGTAGGTCTCGGGGACTCCGGTCAGCCCGTAGGCGCGATAGGTCTCGTCCCCCTCGTCGCGCACCGAGACGTAGGCGACGTCGAACTCGCGCAGGAACGCAAGGGCGTCCGAGCGGAGGTCCTGGACGTCGATCCCTACGAACACGACCTCGCCGCGGTGCGCCCTCGCCGAGGCGTTCAGGATCGGCGCCTCGTCGCGGCAGGGAATGCACCAGGAGGCCCAGA
>JBOGWZ010000307.1:0-2170 GCA_050694075.1 Actinomycetota bacterium
CCGTAGGCCCGCTCCCCCCACGCGGCGACGTTGGCATCGTTGTCCAGCACGACGGGCAGACCCACTCGGACACGGACGGCCTCCGCGACGTGAGGATCGTCGTACACGAGGTTCGGAGCGAACGTGACGAGGCCGTTCACGGCGTCGATGAACCCCGCTGCTCCGATCCCCACGGCCTCCACGGTCGCGTCGACCCCCGGGGCGGCCTCGACCAACTCCTCGACGATGGCGATCACGCTCTTGGTGCCTGCACTCGGGTCGGTGGGACGCTCGAGGCGCAGCAGCACGCTGCCGTCGCGGGCCACGATTCCGGCCTTCGTGCCGGTCCCACCGATGTCGACACCGATCGCCGCTCTCATCTAACCGATATCGATCTTCCGCACGCGTGCCGTTCGCTGTTCTTCCGCGGGCATCGTTTCCGCGGTTCCAATCACGGTCTCGGCCTCCTCGAGGAGGAGCCCGACCGCTGCGATCAGCTCGCGGGCCGCCGACGCGAGATGGTCGAGAACCTCTGGTTTCGTGTTGCGCACGACGGCGATGGTCGCGCATATCGGACAGTACGCGCAGTCCGATGCATGATCGTGTGACTCCGCAAACAGATCGCTGTAGCGCGCGGCTCTCTCATCATTCATGGATGGCATCCTTCTGAAAGACGATCTCTATCCTCTCCCCCACTAGCTTCGCAGAAATCACTCGGCGGGTGGCAAGCACCTTGGGGAGCACTATCGTTCGCCGATAGGGTCCCACGCGCACGAACAGCTCATCGCCCTTGGCCGAGAGTTCCAACTCTTCGCGCTCGGCGAACGGAAGCTTGAGAGTCAGGATATAGGTCTCGTCGCGCCGGGAGATCGCCATAGGGTCATCGCTGAAGAGCACGTCCGAGGGATCGAGGCTCCCGTAGACCTCGTCGCCGAGGGAGGCCAACAGCTCCGGGCCGACGAGCTCCTGGTCGCGCAGGTGCGCCGTAAGGATCGGCGTCGGCGAGAAGGCTTCCTCGATGGTCTTCAAATGCTCGGTCTGTAACTCCTTCCACCGTTCGAAATAAGGATCGGAAACGGCCTCGGGCAATAATCGGTTGACCACGACGGCATCGACTCGGTAACCGAACAGATTCAGATACGTGAACGTCCGCTGAGCCTCTGCGATCACCATCCGTTCGGGGTTGAGGACGAGACGAACGGAGGTGGACGATAGGTCGGTCAGAACCTGACGAACGCCGTCCAGTCTCTCGTAGAAGCGTCTGACTGCCGCGTACACATCGTCGTCGGGAAGCGGGAGGGTCGTGATCCGCTTCGCTACGGGTCGGAGCGCGCCCATGACGCGCCGCTCGATCGGAAAGATGCGCTCCATGTACCACTGGATGATGTCCGGTAGCGACAGCAGCCTCAGCGTCTCCCCGGTTGGAGCACAGTCCACGATGAGCGCGTCGTAGGGATCCTCGTCGTGGTGACGCTTGACGTCGGCGAGGGCGAAGAGCTCGTCCAGGCCGGGGATCACCGACAGCTCCTCCGCCTCCACCTCCGCGAGTCCCGCCCAGTTGAGAACGGCCACCGCGTGACGCTGGATCTCACGCCAGTTCTCCTCGAGCCTTCGCTGCGGATCGATCTGCTCGGCCCACAGGTTCTCCGCGACCTCGACGGGCTCGGGACCCAGTTCCACTCCGAGGGAATCCGCCAAGGAGTGGGCGGGATCGGTGGACATCACCAGCGTCTTCCGGCCGGACCGCGAGATCCGCATCGCGGTAGCGCACGCCACCGTGGTCTTTCCGACCCCGCCCTTGCCCGTGAAGAGGACTACCCGCATCAGCCGCGGGATTCGACGCGATTCTTGAGCTCGTCGAGAGCGGCCTTCTTGAGCTCTCGCTCTCCCTGCCGGCGAAAGAACCCAGGGACGGGGAACCCCGGATCCAGCTCCAGCTCGTAGCTCACTTCGGTCACATCGTCGAACTCGTCGAACGAATAGGCGCCGTGGAGCTTTTTGACGTCTCCGTCCACAAGGCTCCATGAGAACGACTCGGGGGCGTTCGCGTAGTCATACGAGAGCGTGTACCTAACGGTCTTTAACCGGGCGTCGACCTCGAAGAACACCTTCGTCGCGCGGCCCTCATCGTCTTGTTCCTTCACTTCGACCTTCTTCATGGCGCCGTTCCACTCTGGATACGACTCGAAGT
>JBOGWZ010000308.1:0-2166 GCA_050694075.1 Actinomycetota bacterium
CCGCGCTGAACTTTGAAGCGACTTACGACCCGACGAAGCGCGAGCTGACCATCAGGGTGACGTTGGTCCCAGAGCTGACGCATCCTGATGGGCCGCGCGCTCCCCTTTTGTTCGTGCCCCCGGCAGGATTCGAACCTGCGACACCCGGTTTAGGAAACCGGTGCTCTATCCCCTGAGCTACGAGGGCGGATCCGAATCAAGAGTAGCGGGACGGGTCCGGCGCAAAAAGAGAGACCTCCAGCCGGCCCGGAGGTCTCTCTCCCTCGCGCTATCGCCGCCGAATGTTTACGGGGAGCGGTCCGTTCCGGGATTATCTTCCGCGTTGAAACCGGGGTTGTTGCTCGTCTCGCCCGAGCCCCCCGCCGCCGGAAGAGCTGCGCGCGTCCTCGGCCTTCGCCTTGCCCTCTGCCGCTTTGTCTCGAGCGGTTGCCGAGGCGTCCTCGGCCTTGGCCCCGCCCGGGGCGGAGCGCTGCCGGCCTGTGGCCGATGCGTCGGGGCAGTCGCCCTCGACCTCGGCCCCCGCGGCCTCGGCGACGGCGTGGCCGAACTCACATTTGGAGATCGCCTCGCTCTCCAGGTTCTGCAGCAGATCGTCGATCGTGGTGAGAACCGATGTAGCGGTCTCGCTGCCCTCGGCGTCCAAAGCGTCCTCAGGTAGCCCCGAGACGGAGGCCTGCCCCTGGTCCGGCAGCACCGGAAGGTCGACGCCGGCCATGGCAAGTCCGCCGGTCAGTGCGAAAAGGGACAGCGCAGCAAGCGCGATCTTGGCGAGAAGTCTCGTCATCGGGTTCCTCCTGGGGCTAGCGACCACGGTCTGCCGGTCCCGGCCGGACAGCGCGAGGCTGCGGGCCGCCTCGGCGCTCGCGACCACGTGCCCAGTCCGGCTCGGCTCGGTGGGCACGCGGGCCAGCGAGCCCCGCAGATCCGACAGAGCGATGGCGAGAGCGAACAGGTCTGGGTGACCCTCCGGGCCTTTGCCGGAGAGCACCGCGTCGATCTCGCTATCGGTAGGGCGGGAGCGTCTCATCTCGGGTGGGTAAGCGCCGAGATCACTCACAGGGTTACTCCCTCCTTCAGGAGGTGGCGGCGAAGCGAGGCGAGGCCCCGGCGCTGGAGCGCCTTTACCGCCCCCGGTCGCTTCCCGGTCACAAGAGCAACCTCTGCCACGGTCAGCCGCCCGAACAGCCTCAGCAGCAGCACGTCCCGCTGGTCGAGCGAGAGGCGGTCGAGGGCCCTGCGGACCCCTTCCACCGCGGCCGAGGTCAGGGCGGCCCCTTCGGGGTCGTCGGCGTCCGATCTCACCTCCGGGGTCTCGACCGGCTCGAGCGGCCGCCTCTGCCGGTAGCGGCGGTGTCGAGCAGGCGGTGGTGGGTGATGGTGAACACCCAAGACCGGAACTCGCGCTCGTTTCCGGAGAAGCCCCGAAGGTCGCGAACGATCTGAAGGAATACCTCCCCGGTGAGATCGTCCGGCTCGGGCGCGCCCCGCGCTCGGAGGTACCCGGTCACGGCCGGCGCGAGGTCGTCGTAGAGCGCGCCCCACGCCCACTCCGCGCCGAGGCGCGCGGCTGCGAGCGTCGTCGCGAAGCCTTCGCCGAGAGGCATCGCCACCGAGGCTACGCCGGGTAGCGTGCGCGCGTCCGGATCGGCAAGGAGGAGACATGGCGGAACGCCTGGTGGTCGTGGGGGGAGACGCGGCGGGCATGAGCGCGGCGTCGCAAGCGAGGCGCCGGCGCGGCCCCGGCGATCTCGAGATCGTTGCCTTCGAGCGCGGCCACTTCACCTCCTATTCCGCGTGCGGGATCCCCTACTTCGTCGGTGAGGTCGTGACCGACATCGACACGCTGATCGCTCGCAAGCCCGAGGTCTTCCGAGAGAAGTACGCGATCGACGCGCGCCTCCGGACCGAGGTGACGGAGATCGACTTGGACCGACGAGCCGTTCGCGCCCGTGCCGAGAACGGTTCCGAGTCCTACGAGGGATTCGATCAACTCGTGATCGCGACCGGAGGGATCCCGATCCGGCCCCCGCTCGAGGGTGTCGACGCCCGCGGCGTGTTCGGCGTGCAGACCCTCGACCACGGCGTCGCGATCAAGGCTGCCGTCGAGGACTGGAAGCCGCGCCGGGCGGTCGTCGTGGGTGGCGGCTACATCGGTCTGGAGATGGC
>JBOGWZ010000309.1:0-2165 GCA_050694075.1 Actinomycetota bacterium
CTTCCCTTCCCGCCTGAAGGAACGGACGCTCGGAGCGTGCGCGGGCCTCTTCGAGCTCCGTGGTGAGTGCGCGCACATCGTCGGCGATCCGTTTCAGGAACCCCTCGACTTCGACCTCGTCGTAGCCAGGATAGCTGATCGCGAAACGCGTGCCTTCGATGTCTTCCGGCGTAGACATCACTGCGTTACTTCATGGGCCTCGGGCTCGATCTTCACTTCCGGCTCCGTCTGAGCCGCGCCGAGGCGATCGAGCTGGTCGGCCACCGCGGTGAGCTGAAGTCTTAGCGCGGTGATCCGCTCCCGCGTCTCCCCCTCGATCCCCTGAAGGCGCCGTACCTCACCGTCGGCCTGCGCGGTTCGCTCGGAGGCGTTGCGCTCCGCGTGTGCGCGCGTCTCGCGTGCGTCGGAGTCCGCCTCCCGCCGGGCCCTGGCCGTGTCACGTTCGGCGTCGGCGCGCAGGGTGTTTGCCTGCTCCTCGGCCTTCTTGATCATCTCGTCGGCGACGTCCTTGGCGTGCTGCAGGAGCCCTCCGACGTCCTCACCGAGCCGCTCGTACGCCCTCTCCGTGATCTCCTTCAAGGCCATGCGCATGCCCTCGGCCGCGCTTTGCAAGAACGCGTCGACCTCATCGGTGCTGTAGCCCCGGAAAGAAGTCGAGAAACTCGCACTCTCGAGCTCATCCGGCGTGATCGAGTTCCACACGTCGCACCTCCTCGAAGCGCTCCGCCCCCACAGACCCTGCCGAGTCTTTGCGCTCGCTCTGTCGCTGTCAACCAGAGGGAGCCGCCGAAGGGCATTCCGCCCGGCCCACCCGCTCGCTAGGCTGAATCCCGCGGAGGGCCCATGCGAGACCTACACCCACATCCAGCTTCGGCACCCCCCTCGCTTACGAGCGTCTTCGTGGGACGCGAGCGCGAGCTGTCCGAGCTTGTGACCGCCTACGAAGACGTCGAGGCGGGGCGGGGGCGCCTATTCCTGATCTGCGGCGACCCCGGCATCGGTAAGAGCCGCCTCGCCGACCAGTTCGGGACGGAGGTGGCGGCTCGCGGCGCGCGGGTTCTGTGGGGCCGCTGTTGGGAGGCCGGAGGGGCCCCCGCCTACTGGCCCTGGACCCAGTCGCTGCGCTCATACGTCCGCGACGCCGAGCTCGATCGCCTCCGCACCGAGGTCGGCCCCGGGGCCCCCGATCTCGCAAGAGTGATTCCCGACCTACGGACGTTCGTTCCCGACATCCCCGATCCACCCGCTTCGGACCCCGAGGCGGCGCGCTTCCGGCTGTTCGACTCGGTGGCGGCCTTCCTCTGGAACGCCTCCCGGTCCGGACCCCTGGTGATAGTGATCGACGATCTGCACGCGGCCGACGCCCCATCGCTTCTGTTGCTTCGATTTCTCGCTTCCGAGCTCGGGCGGGCGCGCGTACTGATCATCGGGTCGTATCGAGACACCGAGATCGCCCACAACAGCACGCTGGCCGAGACGGTGTCGGAGCTGACGCGCGAGCCTAGCGTGCGACGGATGCAGCTGGCGGGCCTGACGGAGAGCGCCGTCGCGGAGCTCATCGCGAAGACCGCGGGGCTCTCACCGCCGGCGAAACTGGTGACCGCGGTCCATTCCGAGACTGGTGGGAACCCTCTCTTCGTAGGTGAGATTGTTCGCCTGCTGGCGACCGAGGGACGGCTCGATCACGCAGAGAACTTGCCGAGGTTGTTGATCGCCGTTCCCGAGGAGATCAGCGCAACGATCGGACGCCGGCTCGACCACCTATCGAGGGGTTGCGTCGAGACACTCATGCTGGCATCCGTGCTCGGTCGCGAGTTCGACCTCAAGGTCCTGGAGGTCCTGACGGGGTCACCTTCCATCGAGCTCCTCAAGATCCTCGAAGAGGCCGTCACCGCACGAGTCGTCTCGGACGTCCCGGGCTCGCCGGGCCGATCGAGGTTCGCACACGCGCTCATACGAGACACCCTCTACGACCGGATCCCCGGGGCGCGCCGCGCCAATCTCCATGCAAAGGTCGGGGATGCTCTGGAGAGGCTGCACCAGGACGACCTCGAGCAGCACCTCGCCGAGATCGCCGGCCATTTCTTCGAGGCGGCGCCGGCAGGCGACGCGGAGCGGGCACTCGCCTATGCGGAACGCGCCGCGACCTCTGCGGTAAAGAGACT
>JBOGWZ010000310.1:0-2161 GCA_050694075.1 Actinomycetota bacterium
GGGAAGAGGAAAGGGAGCGATCGTCTCGACGATCGCGGGCATTACCCGACGGCGCCGCCGGGGCGGCGGCGAGAGTGGAGCCGCCCGGCAGGGTGGCGCAACGTGAGGGAAGAGGAAAGGGAGCGATCGTCTCGACGATCGCGGGCATTACCCGACGGCGCCGCCGGGGCGGCGGCGAGAGTGGAGCCGCCCGGCAGGGTGGCGCAACGTGAGGGAAGAGGAAAGGGAGCGATCGTCTCGACGATCGCGGGCATTACCCGACGGCGCCGCCGGGGCGGCGGCGAGAGTGGAGCCGCCCGGCAGGGTGGCGCAACGTGAGGGAAGAGGAATTGGCGTTCATGGTGGTCAGGATCTGTGTTGACAAACGGGCCGGAGTCGCTTGATGGCACAAGCTCGGTCTCTTGGAGAGGACAAGCTGCAGGAAATCGTTCGGCGAATTGTCGAGGTCACCAAACCCGTCAAGATCGTTCTCTTTGGATCGGCGGCCCGTGGTCAGATGGGACCCAACAGCGATGCTGATTTCCTGGTGATTGTTGAGCCCGGCCCCAACCGGAGAAAGTTGGCCGGGGATGCGCACATGAGTCTCTGGGGGATACGGCAGGCCGTCGACATCGTGGTCGTCACGACCGAGGACGTCGAGCTCTACAAGGACTCTCCCCCGGTCGTGATCTATCCGGCGCTTCGGGAAGGCAGGGTCGTCTATGAACGGTCCTGAATCGCGCGCGGATGATCCTCGGAGCCGGCTCCGGTAGGACGACCCTGAGTCAACTTCTGAAGCGGCGCCATCTCCGGTCTTTACGGATCTGCTCGACGACGTTGAGACCTGGGATGCCGGTTACCCCTCCTCCACCGTGCGTCGCGGAGCTCGCCTGGTAGAGGTTGCGGATCGGCGTCCTGTAGTCGGCGTAGCCGGGGGCCGGTCGCAGGTGGAAGAGCTGTTCGGGGCTCAGTTCTCCGTGGAAGATGTTGCCCCCGATCAATCCGTAGTCCCTCTGCATCTCGTGAGGACCGATGACCTGGCGATGGAGGATCGACCCCTTGAGGTTGGGCGACAGCTCACCCACCGCGTCGATCATCCGGTCGGCGTACGCGTCCAATGCGCTCTGGTCCCCCCGGTCGGCCCAAGTATGCGGCACCCATTGCGTGAACATCGACATGACGTGCTTGCCCTCCGGGGCGAGACTCGAGTCGAAGAAGCTGGGGATGCACATGTCGGCGAAGGGAAGGCCGGCCGGCCGCCCGGAGCGCGCGTCCTGGAAGGCGCGCTCGATGTGCTCGACATCCTGTGCGAAGACGATGGTTCCCCCCTGGATGTGTGGCGCCGCGCCCGGGGCCGACGTGAACTCCGGCAGTTCCGCCAGGGCGAGGTTGATCTTGACGACACCGCTGCGGCTGTTCCAGCGCTCGATGTCGGTAACGAAGTCGCCCGGAAGCTCCGAGCGGTCGAGTTGCTGGAGGAAGGCGATCCTCGGGTGCGTCGCCGTGACGACGATGTCGGCCGAGATCTCCTCGCCACCCGCAAGCGCCACGCCGGTGGCTCGGCCGTTGCGGGTGAGGATCCTGGCGACGGGGGCGCCGGTGCGAATCTCGGCTCCGAAGGAGCGAGCGGATGCCGCGATCGCGTTCGCCACACCGCCCATTCCTCCGCGGGCGAAACCCCACTGACCGACGTGGCCGTCGCCGAGATCCCCGATGTGATGGTGGAGCATGACGTAGGCGGTCCCCGGCTCCGCCGGCCCGGCCCACGTGCCTATGACACCGCTGACGGCCAGCATCGCCTTGACCTCGGGTGACTCGAACCAGTCGTCGAGCAGATCCGAGATGCTCATGGTCATCAGACGCGTCAGGTCGGCGACCCCCCGCACGCCGAGCCCGCGGAACCGCCACCCGACCCGCGCCGTCGAGACGAGGTCACCGGGGCGGCGAGAGCCCACGGCCGGCGCCGGCTGCATCAACAGTGGCGCGAGCATCGCTCCGAGCGCGCCGATCCAATCGTTCCATCTATCCAGCGCCTCGGCGTCGCGCTTCGAGTAGCGCGCGATCTCGGCTCGCTTCTCCGCGGGGCTCTTGCCGCCCATGACGAGCGCGTCGCCGTCCATGCGCGGCATGAAGTACGACTCCTGCGGATAGACTTGGTAGCCGAACTGACGCAGCTTGAGCT
>JBOGWZ010000311.1:0-2145 GCA_050694075.1 Actinomycetota bacterium
CGCGCCGTCGAGAGAGGCGACCGTCTTTGCGTAGAGGACATTGCGCTTTCCCTCGCGGATGTCCGAGTCCACCGGCTTGCCGACGACCGCCGGCTCCCCGAAGATGCCGAGGAGATCGTCGCGGAGTTGGAAGGCTTCGCCCAGCGGCTCTCCAAACGAGGCCAGTGCTTCGAGGAGATCGTATGAGGCGCCGCCGAGGGTTGCTCCGATGTGCAGAGGTTCCTGCACCGAATAGCGACCGGACTTGAGAACGGCCACCCGGCGCGCATCGTCCTCCGAAACCGAAATAGACCGCGATAGTTCCAGGTCCAGGAGCTGCCCTGCTATCACTTCTTGGCGCATGCGGGAGTACGCATCAAGGGCGTGTGTAACGACGTCCGAGGGAAAACCGGACCCAATGAGAGCTGCATCCGCGAGCACGAGGGCAAGGTCGCCGGTGAGGATCGCGAAGCTCAGTCCCCGGCGGGCATGAGTGGTCGGCCGCCCCCTCCTCTGGGGAGAATCATCCATCACGTCGTCATGGACGATCGCAAACGTGTGAAGTAACTCCAACGCGGCGGCAGCCCGAACGATCTCCGCGCAATGCTCGCCTCCTGCGGCACGGAATCCCCAGTAGCAGAAGGCCGGCCTCAAACGCTTGCCGCCCGCCGAGATCACCGCGTCGATCTCCTGGATCAGCGGAGCCGCGTCTGGCAGCACACTCTTGCGCTCACCGAGGAAGCGGTGGAGCTCTGACTCCACCAACGTCGTCAGTTCGTCGAGCGTCATCGCGACTACCCTAGTGCGGTGCTCGCAAAGACGGTTGTGGCGCTCTGTTTTCTCGCCAGCATCGTCGCCTGCGGAAATAATAATGAGCAGGAGGCACCTTCCACCGTTACCGGCGTCGTGATCGAGGTGTCCTCGGCGGGGTTGGGGCGCGTGGAGAGCCTAGTGGTGAAGGACGGAGACGACACCTTCGAGATCCTTATCGATCCCGATGTCGACTACGGATTCAACCTCGACCACCTGCACGAGCACCGCGCCACCGGCGATCCCGTGCGGGTAGAGCTCGACCAGCGCGACGGCGACCTCTACGCCCAAACGATCGAGGACGCTTAAAAAAAAGCTAAAGCGCCTCGAGGCTCGAACGAAGCTCCTCGGGAGACAAGACCACCGCGTATTTGGCCTCGAGACGCGCGCCCTCACCGACCACGAACGTCCATGGCTCGCTGGGCAGCCCCCATTTCAACGCCGATGGAACCGGGGCGAGTTGATCCGGGACCTTGTCGAGGTCGTAGGGCTCGACGTGGATGAACGTGAGGTTGGGGAACTGGGGGGCGACCTTCTGGACGATCTTGAGCATCGGACCGCACGTCGCAGACTGGCAGAACTTCGGAGTCGCGAATATCACCACGAATGGATCGCCGGCCCGCACGGCCTCCGCGATCGACTGTTCGTAGAAGCGGGGGCTCGGATCCCTATCCGTCGAGATCTCCGAGAGCTTCGCGACGTCGTCGGCGGTCGGCGTGTCGACCGAAGGAACCCTCTCGCCGATCTGTGGGGTCGTCGTTTCCTCGAGTATCGGCGGAAGCTTCGTTCGAACGACTTCGTCGTAACCGTCGCCTTGGATCGTCGCCTCGGCCCCCCACCTCCCGGCCGACTCGAACGTCACATCGGCGACATAAACGCCGCGGAAGCGGTCGATGGGGACGAATCTCAAGTCCGCTTCCGTGACGGGCTCCTCCTCCGAGCGAGACAGATCGAAGAAGCTCATGTGCACCTCGATCTTCGGAGAGCCGATCGGTGCATCGTCCTGGTTCAACAGTCCGACCAGCAGGCGGTTCTCGCCGACGACGATCTCCGGCGAGGCGAAGACCGGGTAGGCCTCGGCATCGGCAAGCGGTTGGCCGAACCGATCGCTCGCCCCCGTGTCGGCGGGGCCGTCGCCTCCGCCTCCACATGCGGCGGCGGTGAACGCAACCAGTATCGAGCCGGCAATGAGTCGAAGGCGCATCGTCCCTAGGCTAGCCCGGTCGTAGCGATAGTGGGAATCGGCATCTCGCTCTCGGCTGCGACGGCGAAGGGGGTGTCGCTCGGAGCGAACCCTGGGGGTTAAAGGTTTCGGGTGAGTGAGAGCGACACCCCCGGAGCGGAGGGACTCCCGCG
>JBOGWZ010000312.1:0-2136 GCA_050694075.1 Actinomycetota bacterium
CTCTCCGCAGCGCTCGGCTCGCCGCGCTCGGGGAGTCGACCGTCGGCATAGGGGTGGTGATTGTGACGCGCGACTTCAGCGTTGACGTCCCCTTCGACATCCAGTTCGAGAAACGCGACATCGGCGGTCCCTCCGCAGGACTTGCGTACGCGCTCGCGATCACCGACATCTTGGTCGAGGAGGATCTCGCAGAAGGAAAGACGATTGCGGCGACCGGCACGATCGACGCCTTCGGCCAGGTCGGGCCCGTTGGAGGAGTTGAGTCCAAGACCGTGGCGGTAGAGCGCGCCGGAGCCGAGTTGTTCTTGGTTCCCGAACGCGAGGTGGGGCTCGTCGAGGAGAACGACGTTCAGGTACGAGGCGTCTCCACCCTCGAGGAGGCCCTGCGCGCACTCGGATTCTCCTCGGTCTGAGCGGCGCCGCTACGCTTCCGCACCATGAGAGTTGGCGCGATGGTGGCCGGCTTGGCGGCGGCGGCCGTTCTCGCTGCCGGCTGCACCGACGAGCGCGGGGGTGTCCGCGTCGGAGCCACTGCCGAGGAGTCCGGGTGCCGGGACCTCCCCAAGCTCGTCCGGCGGATAAGGAAGGGCTATTTCCCCGGTCCGTCGCCCGACCTGATGCCTATCCCGCGCGTTCCCAACTACGTAGGGACTCCCACCGCGCCGGTCCACTCCGGCCCGTGGGACTACCTCGCCCGCGTGCCTCTCGTCCTGTACGGACCCGGTCACACCCGTGGCGTCGGCGACATTCCGGCCCCCGCGACGATGGCCGATGTCGCGCCGACGATCGCGGCGGCGATCGGCTTCGAGGGCATGCCCGAGAGAGACGGGCGAGCGTTGACGCGGGCCCTTCGGGACGACGCCGAGCCACCGCGTCTCGTCGTGGTCGTCGTGTGGGACGGCGGAGGCTGGAACGTCCTCGAGGAGCATCCGGACGCGTGGCCCTTCCTCGAGAAGCTGATGACGCGCGGTGCGTCGTTCTCGGCGATGACGATCGGGTCATCGCCCTCGGTCACGAACTCGATCCACACCACGCTGGGAACGGGGGCCTTGCCCAATCGACACGGCATCGTTGCGCTGAGGGTCCGTCTGGGGCCGGGGCGGTTCGGCGATCCTCTGCTGTTCCTCGATCCCTCCGCCATACGGATCCAGACGCTCGCCGACCTCTACGACCGGGGTCGCGCCAACCGCCCGGTCGTAGGGATGCTGGCGTCCTCCAACTACCACCTCGGGATGGTCGGTCACGGAGCCTCACTTTCCGGGGGCGACAGGGACGCGGTGGTGCTCATCGACGAGGACGGCCGCGCCTACGGCAACGAGGAGCTGTTCTCGTTGCCTCCGGCCGCCGACGAGGAGCGGTTCCGTGCGTGGATGACGGAGCTCGACGCGGGCGATGGGACCGTCGACGGCAAGTGGGATGGCGAGTCGCTGGAGGGTGTGCTCGCCAAGAAGGGCAACCCCGCGGCGGCGCGCTACGAGCAGTGGGTGTTGGAGCGACTGGTCCGCAACGCGGGCTTCGGCGCAGACGAGATACCCGACCTTTTGTTCGTCAACTTCAAGGCGCCTGATGAGGCCGGTCACGAGTGGGGGATGACCGCTCCTCAAGTCGCAGATGCGGTGCGCGCGTCGGACGACGCTTTGAAACGGTTGACGCGGTTCCTCGACGCGGAGGTCGGACGACGGGAGTGGATGGTCGTCGTGACCGCGGATCACGGGCAGATGCCGTATCCGCACGAGTCTGGTGGGTGGGCGATCAGGGGCGGCGAGCTCGGAGACGACCTGAACGCGCGCTTCGATCGCAACGAAGACGGAGAGCCGCTCGCGCCGAACATCGTGTCCGCGGGGATCTATCTCGACCCCGATCAGCTCGCCGACAACGATCTCGGTCTGCGCGGGATGGCGCGCTGGATCGCGCGCTACACGGCGGAGGAGAACCTTCAGGAGGGGGAGGAGCTGCCGGAGGGATGGGAGGGCGAGGAGCGATTGTTCGACGCGGTCGTGATCGGCGGCGGCGGTGTCGTGGACTCATGCGGCTAGGTCGTCGAAACCGGTAGCTTGGAACGATGGATGCGCCGTTCGTTCCCGCCGTTGCGATCGTGCCGTTCGCCGAGGACGGGCTCGTGCGCGCGGTGACCGA
>JBOGWZ010000313.1:0-2135 GCA_050694075.1 Actinomycetota bacterium
GTCGAAGCCATCGCCGACGGAGTCCAGGCTTTTCGGTACCCGAAGTCTCGCAACGCGGCCACAACCTTGGCAATCATGGCGGTCTTGTCGATCTCGATGTTCCTCGGCATCTCGTGGCTCGCGCGCCACACCGGAGTGGTCTTCACGGAGGAGACCGAACGGATCGTGGTCGCGCAGATCGCCGATGCCGTCTTCGGCGAAGGTCCGCTCTTCTATCTGGTCGCGGTGATGACCGCGGGCATCCTGATACTCGCCGCCAACACCGCGTATCAGGACTTCCCTCGCCTCTCCTCGATCCTGGCGGGAGATCACTTCATGCCTCGACAGTTCCTCAACCGCGGGGACCGGCTCGTCTTCTCCAACGGGGTTTTGATCCTGGCGACGCTTGCCTCCCTCCTGATCATCGTCTTCGACGCGAACCTCAACAGCCTCATCCAGCTCTATCTCGTGGGTGTGTTCATCTCGTTCACTCTGTCGCAGACAGGGATGGTCCTTCGGTGGCGGCGGGTCGGGGGACCCGGCTGGAAGGCGCGGGCTGCGGTCAATGGCTTCGGTGCGATCGTGACCGGAGTCGTCTTCTTCGTCATCGTGACTACCAAGTGGTCGGGAGGCGCGTGGATCGTGATAGCGGCGATCCCGGTACTGATCTACATGATGCACTCGATCCACAGGCACTACGAGGACGTCGCGAATCAGCTCGCGCTCCCCGAGCGCCGGCCGAGAGACGCCCGGCCCGGCCACCAGCACCTCGTGATCCTCGTCCCACGGGTCGACGCCGCGGCGGCGCGCGCGGTCGGCTACGCGCGCTCGATACGGCCGGAGGACATCGTCGCCGTCGCCCCCGATCCGGAACTTGTGGGTCCGTGGAGAACGCTGGCAGGCGAGATCCCGCTCCAGATCCTTCCCTCCGACGGCTCGACCTCCAAGAGGCTGAAGACCTTCCTCCAGCAACGACGCTCGGACCTCGCGCCGACCGACTTCCTGTCCGTCGTGGTGCCCGAGGTCCTCCAGCGAAGAGGCCTGCGCGAGATCGTGAGCCGGCCTGCGATGCACCGGCTGAAGGCGTCGCTATTGATCGAGGAGGGGGTGCAGGTCGTCGATGTTCCCGTCGTCAAGGAGACGATCGACCCTCAGCAGGACCAGTCGCACGAGCCCGCACGCAACTACGTGTGCGTCCTCGTCTCCGGCGTGCACAACGTGACCCTCCATGCGATCGAATTCGCGGAGACGTTGCGCCCGACCGACCTGCGCGCGGTGACCGTCGGGCTGGATCCCGAGGCGACCGAAAGGATCGGGGACGAGTGGCTGCGGGCGGGGATCCCCCATCCGCTCGAGATAGAGGACTCCCCGTTCAGAGACATCGGACGTTCACTGGTCGGCTACGTTCGTCAGTTCCGTCCCGACGGCCTGAACCGCGTCGTGACTGTGGTGATCCCGGAGTTCGTAGTCGGCAAGAGGCGCCACCAGCTGCTGCACGGTCAGACCGCGCTGATCGTCAAGCGTCACCTGTTGTTCGAGACCGGCGTCGTGGTCGCTAGCGTCCCCTATCACCTCGAGGGATAGATCCGAGCGCTCCCATTCCTCGCGATTGGGAGCCGGAGCACCTCCGCGAACGGCAAGTGGGCCGCCCTTTCGGACGGCCCACTGTTCCTTCCCAGCCTGCCGGGAGCGATTCCTATGGGCGATCCCGCCGAGTTCGTCGAGGACGGACCGCGCTCAGCGCGGCCCCGCCGGTCACGAGGGCTAGCCCCAGCACGAGGATCGGCGCGAGGGCGGCTCCCGTAAAGGGCAGTTGCCCACCGCGCGCTGTGATCCGCTTGCCCCGAACCACATCGGGTTGCACTGGGTGCCTGAAGATGACGTTCGGCAGGATGACGTCTCCGGGTCCACCCGGGTTGTGCGTGGGCGGGTTCGGCCCGCAGTTCACCTGGCACGGTGGGTTCCCCTGTGACTGAGTCGGGCAACCCGTGTGAGCGGGGTTGCCGTTGCCCTTGCCGATCCCGTTGTTGTTGCCGTCCTTGTTGGGGTTCTCGCACTCGTATCCGCTGTTGCCGTCGGACGGCCCGGGCTCCTGGCCGGGAGGGTTCTTGTCGTCGGCGTTGCCGACGCACCCCGCGCACGGCTTGCCGCCTCCG
>JBOGWZ010000314.1:0-2132 GCA_050694075.1 Actinomycetota bacterium
CCCAAGACCGCGGAGGCGGCGGAAGAGCTCGGGTTCCGCGTCGATGTCGTGGCGGACCGCCACACGGCAGAGGGGCTAGTCGAGGCATTGGCCGGCCTCGGGTGATGCGAAGATTGCTCCGATGAGTGGGTTTCCCCTTCACCGAGCGAGGAGGCTGCGCAGCTCTGCGGCGCTAAGGCGCGCGTTCGCCGAGGTGTCACTGTCGGCTTCCGATCTGATCGCGCCACTGTTCGTAAAGGAGGGCATCCCCGAACCAGTGCCCGTCCCCTCGATGCCCCATCAGCATCAGCACACGCTGGAATCGCTGGTCAAAGAAGCGCGCGAGGTCGCGGAGCGAGGCGTGGCCGGTGTGGTCGTGTTCGGAGTTCCGGCGCGCAAGGACGCGGTGGGTAGCGAGGCCTACAACCCGGACGGGATCATCCAGCGCGCGCTCCGCGGACTCAAGGAGGAGTTGGGAGACGAGGCTCTCGTGATCGCGGATCTATGTTTGTGCGAGTACACGGATCACGGACACTGCGGCGTTATCCGCGAGCAGGACGTGGACAACGATTCGACCCTCGAGATCTACGGCCGCATCGCGGTCTCACAGGCGGAGGCGGGGGCCGACGTCGTCGCTCCGTCGGGGATGATGGACGGACAGGTGGGCGCGATCCGCGCCGCTCTGGATTCGGCGGGTTTCGAGCGCGTTCCGATCCTCGCTTACGCGGCGAAATACGCGTCGAGCTTTTACGGTCCGTTCCGCGACGCGGCCGAGGGCGCGCCGCGCTTCGGGGATCGTCGTTCCTACCAGCAGGATCCGCCCAACGTGGAGGAGGCGCTGCGGGAGGTCGCGCTCGACATCGATGAGGGGGCCGACGCGGTGATGGTGAAGCCCGCTCTTCCCTACCTCGACGTGATTCGCGCCGTGAAGCAGGAGTTCGGCTACCCAACCGCCGCCTATAACGTGTCCGGCGAGTACTCGATGCTCATGGCTGCCGTCGAGCGAGGCTGGGCGGATGAGCGACTCGCGGTGCTCGAGGTCCTCACGTCGATCCGTCGCGCCGGCGCGGACCTGATCCTCACGTATCACGCGAAGAAAGCGACGGAGTGGCTGACCTAGGGTCGGCCGCGCGAACTTTTCGGGAGATGAAACAAGATGAATGAGCCGAAAAGATCGCGCGGAGAAAACTCCGACAAGCTCTACGAGGAGGCGCTCGGGCTGATGCCGGGCGGGGTGTCGTCGCCGGTCCGTGCCTTCGACGCAGTCGGCTCGCACCCCTTCTTCGTAGAGCGCGCCACGGGCGTCGAGATCACGGACGTCGACGGCAACACCTATCTGGACTTCGTGCAGAGCTGGGGCGCGCTGCTATTCGGCCACGCGCGTCCGGAGATCGTGCGCGCGGTAGCGGAGACGGCGTCGAAGGGAACCTCGTTCGGCACACCGAGCGAGCTCGAGGTCGAGCTGGCCCGTCTCGTCGTGTCCATGGTTCCGAACGCGGAGAAGGTCCGCTTCGTCTCGTCGGGGACGGAGGCGGCGATGACCGCCGTAAGACTTGCTCGTGGGTCGACGGGCCGGCCAAAGGTGCTGAAGTTCGCCGGGTGCTACCACGGGCACGTCGACGCGTTGCTCGTCCAGGCCGGGTCGGGGGTGGCAACGCTCGGGATACCGGGAAGTCCCGGAGTCACGGAGGCGGCCGCAGCCGACACCCTGATCGCGCCCTACAACGACCTCGACGCGGCGCGCGCCGCGGTGGAGGATCACGCGGGCGACGTGGCGTGCATCCTCGTCGAGCCCGTCGCCGCCAACATGGGGCTGGTCGTCCCGCACGACGGCTACCTGGAGGGGCTGCGGGCTCTTGCGGACGACATCGGCGCGCTGCTGATCTTCGACGAGGTGATCACCGGCTTCCGGGTGGCTTCCGGCGGAGCGCAGCAGCGCTTCGGGGTGAGTTCGGATCTGGTGATGCTCGGCAAGGTTCTCGGCGGGGGTCTCCCGATCGGCGCAGTAGCGGGACGCGCCGACACCATGGACCATCTGGCGCCCGTCGGCCCCGTCTACCAGGCCGGCACGCTCTCGGGAAATCCCGTCGTGCTGGCCACCGGCATCGCCACGCTCCAGATGATCGCTTCGGACCCCACCCTGTACGACCGGA
>JBOGWZ010000315.1:0-2128 GCA_050694075.1 Actinomycetota bacterium
TCCCCGAGCCCTCTTCGATGCGACCTCGCTCCGGCCACTGGTGCGCGACGGCGCCACTGGGCATGCTGAGATCGCTCACGCGCCCGGCGACCACCACATCGAGCCCTGCGTCCTCGGCCTGGGCGCGCGCCTCTGCGCGCGTCAGACCCGCGAGATCCGGGACCGCGACGTCACGGGGGCCGAAGAAGGTCTTGGCCGTGGCGAGCCCACCGAACGCGAGCGCGGTGGCGAGCAGCGCAGCCATCGTTCCCTTGATGACGGGCCACCGTCGGCGGGGGCGGAGACGGCGGGACGACGTGAACGCGGTGGCATCCATGTCGGACAGACGGATATCTCCGGTGACGTCGGCAAGCAGCTCCTGCATCTCCTCGGGGGTCGCCAGCCACGAACCGGCCCCCGCACGGAGCGCGTACGCCATCTCCCCCGCGTCTGCGAAACGGTCGGCGGGATCCACCGCGCATGCCCTAAGGACGACGTCGTCCAGCTCCCTCGGGAGCGTGGGCTCGAGCTCCGACGGGGGCGTGGGAGGCTCGACCGCGCGCCGGCGCAGAAGGTCCTGTCCGGCCCCCTGGGACGGCGGAACGCCGGTGAGCAGCTCGGAGAGGACCGCGCCGGCGGCCCAGATGTCGGACGAGAACGTCGTGGGCTCCCCTCGCGCCTGCTCGGGTGCGAGGTAGCGCAACGTCCCCGTAATGCTCGACCCGGGAAGCGTTCGCTCTGCGTCGACGACCACGGCGATGCCGAAGTCGGCGACCTTCACGGCCCCGGAGCGAGCGATCAGCAGGTTCTCCGGCTTCACGTCACGATGCACGAGTCCGGCGGCGTGGGCAGCACCGAGCGCGTCGCATACCGACGCGACTATGGCGGCGGCGTGCCCCGGTTGGAGCGACAGATGCGACGCGAGGAGATCGCGCACGTCCGTGCCCGGTACGTACTCCATCACCATGTAATAGGTGTGTTCTTCCTCGGAACCCCAGTCGTAGACCGCAACGATGTTCGGATGGGAGAGGCGCGCAGCCGCGCGCGCCTCCGCTCGGAACCGAGCAACGAGCTCGGGATCGTTCGCCAGCGACGGGGAGAGGATCTTCACCGCGACCGCGCGGTCGAGCAGCAGGTCGTGGCCCCGGTAGACCTCACCCATACCGCCTCCGGCAAGGCGCGCCACGATCCGGTAGCGACCCGACAGCGTCTCGCCGACCAGATCGCGCAGGACCTTCACTCGCTCCCCCCGTGGTAGCGCTTGAGGTGGTAGTCGTAGCGCTCCGTCAACACGGAGAGGTCGCGCGCGACCTGCTCGACACGAGACAGCGCCGCTCCGGCATCGTCGAGGGCCCCGCCTGCGTCCTCCTCCGCGGCTCGAAGCGAGGACCTCAGGGCGGAGACCGAGCCCTGGAGGCGCTGGGTCGTTCGCCTCAGCCGCGTCGCGAGACGGTCGTCGCTCGCGCCGAGGTCGTCCACCAGGCCCTCGAGCTCGACGATCCGATCCTCGAGAGAGTCGAGGCCCGGCTGCCCGGCGGCTTGGGAGCCGTCGGGGCGCGATTCGGGATCGCCTCCGCACCCCGCGAGCAGCACGAGCGCGACGAGGGCGGCGGAGGCGGCCTTCATGCTTGGCATCATCACGCGGTCCTCCCCAGCTCCCGCGGCAATCCCCGGCATCGGGAGTCACATTAATCACATGAGTAACTCTAGATAACAGTAGCATCAGTAGGCCAGTTCGACCACCACGATGGGATGGTCGGACGCCGGCGTGCGTATCGCCTCCGCCCTCTGGGGGACGACCCCCGGCCCCACCACGACGTGGTCGATGCGCCGCCTCCACGGCGGCCCACTCCCGAGCGCCCGGAACCCTCGGCGCCGAAACGCCCTCAGGTGGCGACGGGGCTGGTTGAGGTCGCCGAGGACGATCACCGGCGGCTCCTGCAGTGCCGCGAGCGAGGCCACCCGCTCGGTCTGCAGCCCCCGCGCCGTGGCGTCGGTGGATAGGTGGGTGGCGACGACGGACAGCCCTCGGATGCGAGCGACGAGCGCGGCGCGAGGCTCCTCCGCACCCACCCGCGGTAGCGGTTCCAGCAGCGCTTCGACGCGCGCGGGGCCCGCCAGCGCAAGGCCGTACTGTCCCCCCGCCCGC
>JBOGWZ010000316.1:0-2125 GCA_050694075.1 Actinomycetota bacterium
AGTGGGTCCCGCGGGTCGAGAAGCTCTCACAAGAGGCGAAGCGAACGCACGTGCTGATGAACAACTGCTATAGGGACTACGCGCCGCGCAACGCGGCCAAGCTCGCCGACGCGCTCCGGCAGAGGGGGGCGTCAGTCGTCTGAGGCGAGCCTGCGGTAGCGGCCCCGGAAGTACACGAGGGGGTCGTCGAGCTCAGCCAGTTCGATCCGCTCGATCACCCCCGACACGAGACGCTGAAAGCCGGGCTCCGTCCAGCCCGTCATGCGGCAGTAGGCGCGATCGGTGAGATCGGTGAGCACCGGCCCCCACTCGGATGCGGTAACGGCCAGACCCGCGAACAGGCCCCCCGGACTGGGGCGCTGGCCGGCGAAACGGTCGGCCAGCGCCCTCTCGTTTTCGGGGAGGAGGTGCACGACGAACGCTGCCGTCGCCTCGAGCGCGTCCCACAGGTCGGTGAGCGGTCCGACCAGCCCCACGAGGCGGGACGGCTCGCCCTCCGCGACGACGATCGATGACACGGTGAGGCCTGCATAGGCACCCTCTCTCCCGGACGTCCAGATCGTCACGGGAGAGGCGAGACGACCCCTCAGCCTGCGAACGGGCTCGCGCAGCTCCGGCGGGGTGTGAAAGGGATGTTCCTTATGGATACGGGCCTGCAGCTCGTCCACCCGGGCACCTTATTAGGCTTGGTCCCCGTGGAGATCGGTGTGCATCTGCCGAGCGCGCAGTCGGGCGCGAACGCGTCCGACGTTCTCGCGGTGGCGAGGGCGGCCGAGCGCGCGGAGTTCGACACGGTCTGGATGTTCGATCATCTCTTCACGCCCACCGATCTCGGCTCCAGCTATCCGTACTCGCGCGACGGGAGCTACCCGTTGTCGCCGCAGGATCCGTTCTTCGACCCGCTCGCGGTCTTCGGAGTGCTCGCCGGCGCGACGGAGCGCATCAAGCTCGGGACGATCGTGTTGATCGCGGCGTACCGGCACCCGATCGTTCTGGCGAAGGCACTCGCGTCGATCGAGAACTTCGCGCCCGGTCGGCTGATCCTCGGCGTGGGGGCGGGCTGGATGCGTGAGGAGTTCGACGCGCTGGGCGTCTCGCCGAGGCGTCGGGGCGATCGACTGGTCGAATACGTGCAAGCGCTGCGAGCCATCTGGTCGGAAGGGCCGACGGACTTCCGGGGCGATTTCTACTCGTTCCCAGAAGGCGGGTTCCTACCGGCTCCAACGGCTCCGATACCGATCATCTTCGGAGGCCACTCGGATGCGGCGCTCCGGCGCGCCGCGCAGCACGGCGACGGGTGGGCGATCGCGACCGCCCGAGGGCAGGGGAGCGGCATCGACGCGGTGGCCCGTCGCCTCGAAGGTGCTGAGGGGCTTCCTCGACGAGGCCGGCCGCCCCAGGGATTTCCATCTCGTCTATCAGAGCGCCCTGTGGTTCTCCGACCACACGAGCGACAAGCTTCCCCTCACCGGCCCCCCTCACGAGATCGCCGCCTCGTTGGGCCGCCTCTCTGATCTCGGCGTCACGATGGTCGATCTTGCGGTGTTCGGGCCGGGGGAGGTGATCGCGACCACGGCCGAGCGCTTCGCGGCGGCGGTGAGGCCCCTGCTGTAGGGGTCTCGGGGGTTTCGGGGGGCCCCAAGCGGGGCAAGCTCCGGCCATGGAGGCCGACCGCCGCATCCGGGTCAGGACCAGGAAGCGCGGGAACTAGAACCGGCGAGTGCGCAGGCGCGCCAGCAGAGCGTGACGCCGGGCGCGCCGCCGTTCGAGAGCGGCACCCAGCGCGATGCCCGCACCGAACAGAGTCGCGCCGCCCAGCCCGGCCGGGATCCCGATCAGCAGCGCCCTGCGACGCGTCCTCAGCTCGTGTAGCGGCCAGCCCCGTGTCAGCGCGATGCGCCTCAGCTCGAGCTCCGGGTTCACCGCGTGCGGGTGTCCAACGCTTTCGAGCAGCGGGAGGTCGTTGATCGAGTCCGAGTAGGCCGCGCACTCGAGGAGGTCGATCCCGTGTAGGGCCGCGGTCTCGGCCGCAGCCTTGGCCTTCTCCTCTCCGTGCATGATCGCCCCCACCAGGCGTCCGGTGTAGAAGCCCGCGTCGTCCACCTCCGCCACGGTCCCGATCGCC
>JBOGWZ010000317.1:0-2121 GCA_050694075.1 Actinomycetota bacterium
TCGTTGCACTCCTCGGCACCAATGGCGCAGGCAAGACCACGATCCTGCGAGTGATCTCGGGAGTGCTCCGACCCACCGACGGCGAGGCGATATTCGCTGACGAATCGCTAGTCGGGGTGCGTCCCGCCGAGATCGTGCGGCGCGGGATCGTGCAGATGCCTGGGGGTCGGGGTGTTTTCCCGGGCATGAGCGTCGCCGAGAACCTCGACATGGCCGGGTTCCTGTACGGCAAGGACAAGGTCAAGAAGAACGAGATGATCGATCGGGTGTACCGACTCTTCCCCAACCTCAAGGAACGGCGCCGGCAGGTGGCAGGCAGCCTGTCGGGCGGTGAGCAGCAGATGCTCACGCTTGCCAAGTCTTTCGTGATGGACCCAAAGCTGTTGTTGATCGACGAGCTCTCGCTCGGCCTGGCGCCGAAGATAGTCGAGCAGCTCCTGGGCATCGTGAAACGGTTCAACGAAGAGGGTGTCGCCGTGCTGCTGGTCGATCAGCACGTCGACCTTGCTCTCGACATCGCGTCGCGCGCCTACTTCATCGAGCGAGGTGAGATCCGCTTCTCCGGGGCGTCGGAGGAGCTCAGAGGTCGGGACGACCTGCTCCGCTCGGTGTTCCTGCGCGGCACGATGGCCACTGCATGAATCACACCTCACTTCACCAGCCCATATCCATAGGCCGATGCCAGCCCAGGAACCGTCTCTACCGCGCACCGGTGCTCGAGGGCGCCGGCAGCGGCAACGACGCGCCCGAGATCTACCGTGAGGCGTTCGAGGTCAACGCGCGCGCCGGGGTGGGGCTGATCATCCAGGGCAACTCCTGCGTAGCAGAGGAGGGCCGCTCGTCGCCCGGCATGACGCTGGTCCATACACGCGATCGTGTGCTAAGCCTGGCTCCGGTGACGGAGGCGGTGCATCGCTGGGGGGCGCGCATCTTCCTGCAGATAGGACACGCCGGCATCTACGCGATGGAGGGCTGGCACGCGCGTTATGCGGCGCAACGCAGGGCCCCCTTGATCGCCGTGTCGCCTCCGCCGCTGCACGTTCGACCGGCGCTGCGCGGCATACCCATCAGAGTTCTTCAAACCGAAGAGATCCACGATCTCGCTCTTCTGTTCGGCAGGTGTGCTGGATGGGCGCGCGCGGCGGGCTACGACGGGATCCAGGTCGCGTCGTCGAACGCGAAGCTGATCCACCAGTTCCTCTCGCCCTACTACAACCGGCGGAACGACGAGTTCGGGGGGAGCGTTCGAAACCGGGCGCGCATCCTCGAGCTGATCGCGGAGGCCGTTCGCTCCGAGGCAGGGGAGGACTTCCCAATCACGGTGAAGGTCCCGATCGGGGAGGACGCTCCTGCGCTGTCACCTCGGACCTCGTTCGAGGAGGGGCTAGAGCTGTGCCGGCTGGTCGAGGCGTTCGGATATCACGCGGTCACGCCGGTCGGCCTGTCGGTCTTTCCGCACGCGTCGCTGTGCCGGGGCGCGCATCCCCAGGAGATGCTCGAGACGCGTTCGATCAGGGAGCGCTTCGAGGAGGCGCTGGCCGGCTCTCGGCTCAAGATGGCGGTGCTGCGGTGGGGCTACCGGCGGGCGGCCAGGGCCTATCCGTTCGAGCCGGTCTGGAACCGCCCCTACTTCACCGCCGCCAAGCAGATCGTTTCGATCCCCGTGTTCGCCGTGGGAGGGATCCGCACCGTTCGGGACTGCCTCGAGATCCTGGACGGAGAGGAGGCGGACATGGTGGGGATCGGACGGCCCTTCTACGCCGAGCCCGAGCTGCCCACCCGTCTCCTCGCCGGAGACCCCGAGGGAGCCTTCTGCGAGTCCTCCAACCGCTGCGTCGTCGCCCAGCAGCTCGGTCTCAGGGCCCGCTGCTACAACCCGAACGTCGCGCGCCGCCTCCAGTCGCGACGTGCCCGGGTAGGGTCCTAGGCCCGATGCGGTTCGGCCTGTTCTACGAGCATCAGCTCCCTCGCCCGTGGGACGAGACGGCGGAGGCGGCGACTTTCCACAACGCCCTCGAACAGATTGAGCTCGCCGACCGACTCGGCATCGATCACGTCTGGGAAGTAGAGCACCACTTCCTCGAGGAGTACTCACACTCCAGCGCGCCGGAGGTGTTCCTC
>JBOGWZ010000318.1:0-2115 GCA_050694075.1 Actinomycetota bacterium
GGGAAGGCCGACCGCGTCCGCAAGGCGATCGGCAAGAAGGACCGGGCGCTGATGGCGGAGGAGGAGCCCGTCTTCATCGAGGGGTGCAAGCGCTTCGGCCTCTCCGAGCAGGAGGCCGTGAAGCTCTGGGGACTGATCCAGCCGTTCGCCGACTACTCGTTCAACCGGGCCCACTCGGCGTCGTACGCGTACGTCGCGTATCAGACCGGGTGGCTCAAGGCCCACTACCCGGTCGAGTACATGGCGGCGCTGCTCACGTCGGTCAAGGACGACAAGGACGCCAAGCCTTACTACCTCCATATCGCGCGCAAGATGGGCCTCGACATCCTCCTGCCCGACGTGAACTCCTCCGACAAGGACTTCACGCCGGTGGGGGAGTCGGTGCGCTTCGGCCTTGCCGGTATCAGGGGCGTCGGCGAGGGGGTGGTGGAGCGAATCGTCGAAGCTCGGCGGGCGAAGGGCCCATTCACGTCCTTCTACGACTTCTGTCGCAAGGTCGACTACACGTGCCTGAACAAGAAGACGATCGAGTCCCTGATCAAGGCGGGCGCGTTCGAGTCGCTGCATTCCCCCGCCCACCCCCACACCCGCAAGGGTCTGCTCGAGACCTTCGAGAACATCTGCGGCGACGTCATCTCGCAGCGCAAACAGGAGGAGGCGGGGCAATTCTCGTTGTTCCGTGGAGCGTCGGAGGGCGACGAGGCCGAGCAGCACGAGGTGCCGATCCCCGTCGACGAGTATCCGAAGGAGCTGCTCCGCTCGTGCGAGAAGGAGGTGCTAGGCCAGTACGTTTCCGATCACCCTTTGCTGGGCGTCGAGGGTTTGCTGTCGCGCATGACGGACGCATCGCTGGCCGCGCTGGCCCGACGGGTGCCCGGAGAGGTCCTCACGGTCGGCGGGCTTGTTACGAACGTGTCCAAGAAGGTCACAAAGCGAGGCGACATCATGCTCCTGCTCGGACTCGAGGACCTGTCGGGGGCCGCCGTCGAGGTCGTCGTCTTCGCCAGGACATATGAGCAGTACGCGAACGTGCTTCGTCCGGACGCGATCCTGCTGATCCGAGGCCGCGTCGATCGCGACGCCCGCGACGACTCGGTGAAGGTGATCGCCATGGAGGTGTTCGAACCCGACCTCGGGGAGGAAAAGCCTCTCGTGATCAACCTTCCGCTCGATGCCTGTACGGATGGGGTTGTGGAGCGCCTGAAGGAGGTGCTCGCGAATCATCCCGGCGCAACGCAGGTGTTCCTGCATCTCGCCCGGGGTACCAGGACGACCGTGTTGCGCCTGGGGAGCGAGTACTGGGTCGACACGACCAACGGGCTGCACGCCGAGCTCAAGGCCCTGCTGGGGCCCGCCGTGCTGATCTCTGCCTGATCGAGCCCGATCCCTGTTGTCCCCGGGGCTCCGCTCGTGCAAGATGCGCGCGATGCCCTGCTACCGCTGTGACCGCGTGCAGACGGATCCCGAGCGCGGGCCCTCCCCGTGGGCGCGCGGAGTCCTTCGCGGCGAACAGGTGCTCATCTGCCCCGACTGTCAGGCCGGCGACGCGAACTGGAGCGCGGCGCTGGACCAATGCGCGCGCTGCGGGAGCACGCGACTGTCGGTGGTCATGGGCTCGGTCGTGTGCCGGCAGTGCGGCTTCGACCGGCCCGCCCGGTACGAAGACCACAGATAGGCTTGCGCTCATGCTCGAAGTCCTCGACGGGCGTGCCCAAGAGACGCCCGTGCACATCCCCCGACCCAAACCGGTTTCACCCTCGGGCGATCCGGAGGAGGCGGTGCGCGCGGTCGTCGAGGACGTGCGGTTGCGCGGGGACGCCGCGCTCGTGGAGTACGCCGAACGATTCGACGGCGCACGTCTTGCTCCCGAGGAGCTGCGCGTCGACGAAGACACGATCCGCCGGGCACCGCGACTGGTGCGGCCGGAGCTCCTCTCGGCCCTCGAGGTGATGGTGGAACGGCTCCGCAGGACCTGCGAGCGGCAGCGGTCCGTGGACTGGTTCGACCAGGGCCCCGACGAGATGGTGGGGGAGGTCATCCGCCCGCTCCGCCGCGTGGGCGTCTACGTGCCCGGGGGCCGGGCCGCCTATCCCTCGAGCGTCGTGATGGCCACGG
>JBOGWZ010000319.1:0-2069 GCA_050694075.1 Actinomycetota bacterium
CCTCTCCGCTTGGCGGCAGGCCCTCGAGCTCGGCGTCCGGGGCGTCGGTGTTCTCGTAGTGCCCCACGTACTCGATGGCGAGAACGTTAGCGTCGCGGCGCACCGACGAGGTCATCGCGCTCGCCTCGTACTCGATGTCGAAGCCGTCGGACCTGGACAGGTTCAGGACGAACCCGAGCGCAGAGAGATCACCGGAGAGATCGAGACTTCCCTCGTAGGTCGATGATCCCTCTGCGACCGTGGCCTCGAGGCGCTGGGTCACGGAGCCGCTGTTGCAATCGGCGTACGCGTAGTTCGACCGCACGCTCGAGGAGGCGACCCCTGAGCCGCGGTCAAAGCCGATGGCGGTCGTGAAGACATCGGCCGCAGGCGCCTCCTTGTCCGGAGGCTCCTCTGCGGGCGACGGTTCCGCCGACGGCGACGGCTCCGGTGCCGGCGACGATGCGGGGGTGGGGGCAACATTAGTCACCGGATCGGACGACGGAGCGGGTGCCGAGGTGTGGCCACGACCGCTTCTGGCCTTGGAGGTCTCCGTAACTCCCAGGACCTCCGCCTGAATCGTCGTGACGGTCTCGGTCTTCGACGGGCGCGCGGGATCGGGGGCGGGGGACACGGCCGCGCTGGCGGCCGCGGTTCCCACGACGACTGCGGCGACCACGGGGGCGACACGCTCGGCGACGAAAGTCCCGCAACCCTGCAAAAGGGGTGTGCACGACGACGCGACGTGAAGGGTGGAAAGGCCCCCGGAGGCGTGCTCGGCCGAATGGGTCTCGAGCCCGCGCAGACGCTGGACGAGTCGCACCGGGACGAAGATGGATGCCAGGGACGACCAGGAGCGTCTGAAACCCTTGCGCGCGCGGTGCAGCAGCGCCTTGACCTGGGCCTCCGTTATCCCCAGCGCGCCGGCGATCTCACCGTAGGACAGGCCCTCGAAGTCCCGCAGCACGATGGCGGCGCGATGTAGCGGCGGGAGCGACGCAAGCACCTTCCGTACGCGTCGTCCCTCGCTCCTCCGGATGAGGGCGGTCTCCGGGCCGTCTACTACCTCGGTCGGAGACGTGCGCGCGTCGACGACCTCGAGTGTCGCCACCTCCACGGGATGGCGGGTTCGCGCCCTCAGGTTGTCGAGACAGACGTTGGTGGCGATCCGGGAGATCCACGCTCCGAGCTGGTAGCGCCCGTTGAAGCGAGGCAGCGCCTGATAGACACGTATGAACGTTTCCTGCGCCGCCTCCTCGGCGTCGTGGTGGTTGAGGAGCATGCGGCGGCAGAGGACCTCCACCCGCGGACGGTAGTGCGCGTAAATCTGGGCATAGACGGTGCGGTTGCCACGCTGGAACGCGAGCACGAGGGCGCGTTCGTCGTCCGGCACCATGGCCGAGGCCGCCGGCCCCCACGCTCGCCCTTCCGTCATCCTTTTATGACTCTCCTTGGCTATGTAGGGGCCTTCCCCCGATTGGGACCTTAAGGCTCCCATAAACGAGCAACGCAGAAAAGGGAGCAAAGTCGCGGGCGCACCTCTCCCAGGTGCTCATTGAAGGACGAAACATGCGTTTGCCCCCATACGTACTTTTACGTATGGGGGCTGGTGGGGGCTGGGTCGGGTGCACGATCGCACTCTTCGTCATTCCCGGCCATGACCTTTAATCGGAGCGCCGCGGCCCGCCGCTATGCTCGCCTGCCATGGGGGAGCAGGGACCGTCCGGGGCCGGACGTCGCAGCTCGTTCCTATCGGGCGACGACGCGCTCGTGCTGACGACGGTGACAGTCGTCGCGGGCCTCCTTCGTTTCTACCGCCTGTCCGATCCCCGGTCCGAGATGTTCGACGAGGTCTACTACGCCAAAGACGCATGCTTTTACACCTTCGGCACCGCCGACCTGTGCGATGCCGAAGCCCCGCCGACGGAGGTCCATCCACCACTGGGGAAGTGGTTGCTGGCGGCGGGGATACGCCTCTTCGGCTACGACGCGTTCGGGTGGCGGGTGGTTGCGGCCCTCGCCGGAGCGCTCACGGTGGCACTGCTGTTCCTTCTCGCCCGTAGGGTTCTGCGCTCGACCGCGGGGGCGAC
>JBOGWZ010000320.1:0-2033 GCA_050694075.1 Actinomycetota bacterium
TCCGTGGACTGGTTCGACCAGGGCCCCGACGAGATGGTGGGGGAGGTCATCCGCCCGCTCCGCCGCGTGGGCGTCTACGTGCCCGGGGGCCGGGCCGCCTATCCCTCGAGCGTCGTGATGGCCACGGTGCCGGCCCAGGTCGCCGGCGTGGAGGGGATCTGCGTGGCGTCGCCCCCGGAGGTCCCCGAGGCCGTGCTCGCGGCCTGCGCGGTGCTGGGGATCACGGAGCTCTACCGGGTCGGCGGGGCCCAGGCGATCGCCGCTCTCGCATACGGCACCGAGACGGTCCGCCCGGTCGAGAAGATCGTGGGGCCGGGCAACTTCTACGTCGTCCTCGCGAAGCGGTTGGTGCGGGGCTGGGTCGGGGTCGACTCGGAAGCCGGCCCCACCGAGATCGCGATCGTCGCCGATGGCTCGGCCTCCCCTGAGGTGCTTGCAGCGGATCTCGTGGCGCAAGCGGAGCACGGACCCCATGGATGTCACGTTCTGATCACGTGGATCCCCGAGTTGATCGAGGCCGTGAATACGGCCCTGGAGACCGAGGTCGGCCGGCACGAAAAACCCGACGATGTCGAGAACGCGCTGATCGAGGGGGGAATCGCGGTGCTCGTTCGGGATCTCGACCACGCGATCGACACCGCGAACGCTCTCGCCCCGGAGCACTTGGAAGTTGTGTGCGCCGGTGCGCTCGACGTGCTCGATCGCGTTCGCAATGCCGGCGCGGTCTTTGTGGGCGCGACGTCGCCGGTCTCGGTCGGCGACTATGTGGCGGGTACTAATCACGTCCTGCCGAGCGGAGGCGGCGCCCGCTGGTCGTCGGGACTGGGCGTGCAGGACTTCGTGAAGCGCATCTACGTTTCCGGGCTCGAGCGCAGCGCGCTGGAGAGGCTGGCACCTCACGTCGATGCCCTTGCCGAGGCAGAGGGATTGCACGCGCACGCGCGCGCGGTGAGAGTGAGACTCGAGCGATGAGGAAGATCCTTCCCGGCGTGCGTGAGGACCTGCGCGACGTCTCACCGTACGTCTCGCCCCAACGACCGGCGCGCCATCGCATGAACACGAACGAGTCGCCCTATCCGCCTCCGAAGGGTTTGTTGGAGGAGGTCTCCGAACGGTTGCGGGACGTCGCGCTGAATCGCTATCCCGACAAGGACGCGGTTGCCCTGTTCGACGCACTCGCGCAACGCTGGCAGTGGCCTCGCGAGGGACTCTGGATCGCGAACGGTTCGAATGAGGTCTTCCTCCACCTCTTTCTCGCCTACGGCGGAGGGGGCCGCAGCTCCCTGACCTTCGAGCCCACCTATTCCCTCCACACCCTGATCCCGAAGGTGTGCGGAACATCGACGGTTCAGCTGCCGCGGGGGGAGGACTTCCGCATCGACCTCGGCGCGGCCGCCGAGTCGATACGCAGAAAACGTCCCGACTTCGTGATCGTCTGCTCCCCCAACAACCCCAGCGGCGGATGCGAACCGTTGGACGCGGTACGGGCGCTCGCGCAGGAGGCACCGGGTCTCGTCGTCGTCGACGAGGCCTACGGCGAGTTCGCCGAATCGGAAGACACCGTCCGCCCCTTGCTCGAGGCTCACCCGAACGTCGTGCTGGTCAAGACTTTCTCGAAGGCGTGGAGGCTCGCCGGGGTCCGGATCGGCTACATGCTGGGACAACCGCAGATAGTCGAGGGCATCCAGCGGGTGAGGCTCCCGTACCACCTGTCCACGCTGACCCAGCTCTTCGGAGAGACCGCGCTGCGTTTCGAATCGGACACGATGCAGCTCGTCGCTGCGATCAAGGGGGAGCGGGACCGGATCGCCGTCGAGCTGCAGGCGATGGGAGTCAAGACCTTCCCGTCGCGGGCGAACTTCGTGCTCTTCGAGGTCGAGGACCCGGACGGGATCTTCGCCGCACTTATGGAGCGCGGTGTGCTTGTGCGCAACTACTCCGGGTACGAAGGGCTCCAGCGGTGCCTGCGCGTGACCGCCGGGCTGCCCGAGGAGACCGACGCATTCCTCGCAGCGATGAAGGAGGCCCTTGAT
>JBOGWZ010000321.1:0-2028 GCA_050694075.1 Actinomycetota bacterium
ACGCCGTCGCGGCGCGTCTCGATCTCGCGACGATCACGATGAGCCGGAGCAACGCCGACGACGCGCTGCTGTCGTGGAGGCTCGCCGGCCTGGAGGTCGCTCTCACCCGGCCCGCGCTGCCGTTCTTGATCCAGTGGGACATGGCGCCCGAGCTTCATCCGGGCAGGATCCGGGCTCCTCACGGCATCGCTCCTCACGGCATCGCGTGGGTCGAGGTAGCCGGAGATCAACAGGAGATCGCGGGTTGGCTCGGGACGAGCTCCTTAGACATCCGAGCCGGGACCGGAGATCGAGGGATCCGCGCGGTTGGGATCGCAACGGACGAAGGAGAAGTAGTTATTCGCTGAGCTGCGAGCCCATAGGCACCGGCTCGAAGATGCGCCACGAGCGCCGCAAGTACCTTCTGGACTTACGCGTGCGTTATGCTGCGCTGGCTAGTCCAACTACTCTCGCGACGGCGCGAGGGGTCCGTTTTCCGAGCCCCCTCCCGTCATCCGGTGTCTCAGAGAGGAAATCCAAATGCAGTCGAACTTGGTGTGGGAGGGAAAGATCGGGGAGGTTCCCCTTCGCGTCGAGGTCCCTCACGCGGGGAAGATCTTGGCCGACTGGGAATCCGCCCAGGGACGACGGCAGAAGGTCTGCGGATCGATCGAGGAATTCGAACGTGCGGTCCTCTTCCAGATCGTCGTTGCTTCGGGGCGAACGGACGCAAGCGGCGTGAAGAAAGTGCTCGAAGCGGTGACGATGGCCGAGGCCGAGCGCCCGGCGCCGGCTCGCCAGGAGGGCCCCAAGCGACCGGGGAAACCCAAGGTCCGGCGGCATCGCCGCTCGCGCACGCCACCGCGTCGTCGCTGACCGCTCCGTCGGAGGGCTAGCCTCCCAGGACCTTGCCGACGAAGCTCTCCGGGTCCTCGTCGACCTTCCGGAGTTTGGTGATCACCTTCTCGAAGGCCTCGTCGAACGACAGCTCCGCGCCCTTCCGCTTGAAGGGATTGACGTAGGACACGATCTGAGCGTTCACGTAGGGGCCGACGTCCGTGACCTCTCGGATCTTCTCCACGATCGAGTGGACGAGCTCGTTGGCTTCCGCGAGCCTGTCGGATCGCTGCTCACGCACTTCGAGCGCTCCCCGTAGCGTGTCGTCGAGGAAATCGTCGCAACGCTTGAGGATGGACTCGAAGGACGAACCGGCGAGTCTCGTCGCCTTCTCATAGCCGAGCCCGAGGGTCACGTAGTGGATCGCCTCGATCGCGTCGCGTATCTGAGAGTCACTCTCCGAAACATCGGGTTTGGAATCCACGAGCGCCCGATAGACGGACAGTGCCACCGTCGACTTTTCTCGAATGTTGGGGTCCTTCTCGATGTTCAGATTCAGCATGCGCTCCGACAGCTCGGACGGAACCACGATCACGGGCAGCTCTTTTAGCCCGACCTGTTGCGCGGCGAGAAGCCGGTGCTGCCCGTCGATGACGACGTAACGCTCCGCACCGTCCTTCACCTGTCTGACGGCGACGAGAGGAACGACGAAGCCCATCCGCTCGATCGACGCGGCGACATGTTTGACGTGCGAGGGGCTCGGCTTGCGCTGGTGCTCGATCACCTCGAGGACTTCAATGGGAACGCTGGCCAGGGCCAGCTCGTGCCCCCTGTGGGGTTCCTGGAACGTGAATTCCTCCGCCATGTACCTTCTCCTGCGATCGTTCTGTCCGACCGATACCTTCCCATCTTCGAGGAGACTGGGTGCATGAGGGCCGCCGTGGTGGGGCACGTCGAGTGGGTCGAGTTCATGCGTGTCTCGAAGATGCCCACGGCCGGTGAGATCGTGCATGCGAGCGATTGGTGGGAAGCGCCCGGCGGCGGGGGATCGGTCGCCGCCATGCAACTCTTGAAGCTGGCGGGGAGATGCTCCTTTTTCACGGCTCTCGGTGACGACGACATCGGCCGGCGCGCCCATCGAGAGTTACTCGAGCTTGGGCTCGAGGTCCACGCCGTCTTCCATCCCCGTCCGACGAGACGGGGGGTCACCCA
>JBOGWZ010000322.1:0-2003 GCA_050694075.1 Actinomycetota bacterium
CGCCGATCGCTGGGGCGTGGCCGTCGACGGAAAGACCCTCGTCTGGTTCGAGATGAACCGACGCGGCTAGAGCCCTTCTCTGCTAACTCGGGGGTCGAAAAACGCGGCGTGAGAGGAACAAAACAGCAGGAGCCGGCCATTCTGTTCATCGAGGAGCGCGTAAAACGACCCCGGTGTTAACACAGAAGGGCTAAAGGGCCCCTCGACGGGTAGGCATCAGGTATGGCCCGCAGTGCCGCAGATCACCTTCCCGAGAGTCACTCTCTGCCGGAGCTCAGGGACGCGGCCGCTTCCTGCAGGGGATGCGATCTCTACAAACATGCCACCCAGACCGTGTTCGGGGAAGGCACGCGCAACGCGGAAGTCATGCTCGTAGGCGAGCAGCCGGGAGAACGAGAGGACATCCAGGGAGCGCCCTTCGTAGGGCCGGCGGGCCGGCTGCTGGACCGCGCCCTCGAGGCCGCGGGCATCGACCGCAAGAGGGTCTATGTGACCTACGTCGTAAAGCATTTCAAGTGGACCGAGCGAGGGAAACGGCGGATCCACAAGAAGCCGAGCATGGCCGAGATCAGTGCCTGTCGTCCGTGGCTCGATGCGGAGATCGAGACGGTTCGACCGAAGCTGGTCGTGTGCCTCGGCGCGACCGCCGCGCAGGCGGTCATCGGCCGGGACTTCCGCGTCTCGCGTCAACGTGGGGAGTTCGTGGAGAAAGAAAACATGCCCCTGCTGTCAGCCACCGTCCATCCCTCGTCGGTGCTGCGCGCCCCCGACGCCGAGAGTCGCAACCTCGAAGAGAAGCACTTCACCGAAGACCTTGCCCAGGTGGCCCGCAAACTGACGGAGCTCTAGGCGCCGAAGCGCCGCATCAGTTCCAGCGCGCGCAGGGTCAGCTCGAGATTGCTTTCCCATCCCTCAGGCGGAGCCTCACCTGTGAGCGCGTCGAGGAACATCTCGACGCTGTGGTGCTCTGCGGGCACGCGGGCCGCCGCCCAGAAGGTCAATGCCGTCACGCGCTCGGCCGGTTCCCACTCGTCGTTGAACTCGCGCGCCCAGCGCAGGGCCCACTCCGCCATCTCCGTCTTGGGCCCCTCCACCAGCCAGTAGGCCGCCGCGGCGGCGAATGTTGGGTACGCGCCGCCCGTGAAGCGGCCGTTCACATCCGCCTCTCCTCGCAGTAGATCGATCGCTCGACGGCCCGGGTCCCTTCCCACCGACAGCAGCGCGGCCGCAGACGCCGCGGTGGCCCACACGCGCGCCCCGGCCGGGTCGTCGAGGAGGCCGGGCACGTCGTCGGGCGCGTCGAGCCACGCCCCCGCCGGGGTGCGCGCGTCATCGATCCAATCGGCCGCGACCACTGCGAACGGGGTCTTCCCGAGCGATAGGACCACGAGGTGGCACAGGGACGCAGCGGTGGCGCCCGCGGAGAGGCGTCCGCTCGGACCGACGAAGCCCCCGGTGGGGTCCTGACCGGGGAGGGGGGGAAGGTCGCCGGGATCGTCGCCGGCCAGCCTCAGCGCCCGCCACGATTGCCACTCGTCGCCCTCCGACAGCACGCGCTCGGACGCGAGGTCCGCGCTCAATCCCATGCGCTTCAAACTATTCGAACGACCACCACACCACGCGTGAGGGCGCGACCGCGATCACGTCGCCCTCCGGCGGGATCTCTCTGTACTGGGGATACCGCTTTGAGAGCTCCGCGTCGGCCGACCGAGGTGGCTCGATCCGAGCGGCTCCGTATACCTGGACCCATCCGAGTCGTCGCCAGTCCTCGTCCCAGCGGTCGAAGAGCACACACACGTTTGGGTTGGAGCGGATGTTTCGCACGCGCCCGAGCTCGCGCTTCCCCTTGGGCTTGTGGTCCACGGCCGTGACGATCTCGGCCCCCCTCAGCGCGAAGCAGATGGGAACCAAAGCCGGGATGCCGCGCGAATCGACCGTCGCGAGCACCGCGCGGCGCGTGGCTTCGATCAGCGCGCGGGAGGCGTCGGGCAGCTCGGACAAGG
>JBOGWZ010000323.1:0-1995 GCA_050694075.1 Actinomycetota bacterium
GTGGCCGAGACGTACATGCCGGCTTCCATCAAGGCCCCGTGGATGATGTGCGCGAGCGGGTCGACCTCGCGATCCTTGATCAACCCTTCGTCGATCGCGCGCTTCAGAGACGGCCCGATCATCTCGACGCCGTGGCTCCGCGCGGCGATGCGCCACTCGTCGAAACCAAGGACGTGGGGACCGTCGACGTGGCAGATCTGTTGGAACTCCGGTTCGCGGCAGGCTTCGAGATAGGCCCGCACGCCGGCTTCGCCCGCGGCTATCACGTCGTCTGAGTCCATCGCACTCGTTACGCGGGCCACCATCTCTTGCTCGACCTCGGAGTAGACGGCGCGGAACAGATCGACCTTGTCCCGGAAGTGGTGGTACAGGGCTCCCCGCGTGACCCCGGCGCGGGCGACGACCTCTTCCGTAGCGGTCGCCTTGAAGCCTTTGGTCGCGAATAGCTCACGCCCGGCGGCCACGAGGGCCTGCCGGGTGGTCTCGGTGCGTTCGGCCTGGGTGCGTGCCACGACCATCAATAAAAGCCCCTCGGGTGCAGGAGTCCACGGCGATTTGGCATACCTACAGTCTGTATGTAACATACAGGCTGTATGTAAAAGGTACCAGCCACGGACAGAAGGAGGCGGCGATGTTCCAAGACCCGTGGCCCGACCGCCAGTCCCGCATCCAGGCGATCGCCCTGTTCGTGCTCCCTGCGCTGTTCGTGGGCGCCGTGGGCTACCGCTACCTAACGACCGCTACCCCTCTCACCGCGACTGAAGTCGTCGACGTGTTCCGGGCCGATAAGAGTGCCGCCACAGGGGACTCCACAACCCGGGCCAAGGGGGAACGACAGCACCGCGAGGATCCGGCCGGCGAGACCCAAGGCCGGCGCGCCCCTCGCGACAAGCGAAGCGAGAGCGGATCCGACGACCGCGTCCGCGGAACCCGCATCGCCTCCCCCGCCGAGCAGCAATCTCGCCGGCGCCCGAGCGAGGCCCGCAGGGAATCGGCCGCCCCCGAGCGGCGGTCGGATGCCGAGTGGCAGCCTAGGATGCCGAAGGAGGGCGTCTACACCTGGGACACCGAGGGCTACGAGTCCTTCAATGGTGCCCGCCGGCGCTTCCCCGCAGAGACGCATCGCATCGTGACGCACGAGGGGCGTGACAAATGGATGAACCATCACGTGTTTTCGAAGGAGCGAGAGTCCTGGACGCGCACTCGCTCCACGAGGGACGGCTACTTCACGCCCTATGCCCGCAACCGGATCGTTTTCGGACCGGTCACCCGCGATGCCGAGGTCTACTTCGACCCTCCCATGCTCAACAATCCGATGACCGAGGTCGGCGCGAGATGGAGCGGTGAGTGGGACGGGAAGACCTACGGCAGCTACGCGGGTCAGATCCTCGACGAGGGCTCGTTGGAGATCGACGGTGAGAAGGTCGAGGTCGTAGAGCTTGAGCTAAGCATGGAGATGCACGGTGAAGTCGAAGGCACCTCGGTCATGCGTTTCTGGGTCTCGGGCGAGCACAACATGGTCGTACGCGAGCACTACAAACAGGACATCACCAGTGGCGGCGCCGAGTACCACGCCGAGTGGGACATGACCGTCGAGTCACTCACCCCGCGACGCTGACCTGATCAACCGGAGGCCTCCTTCATGGGATCGCGCGGCCGCGTCAGCGACGCGAGCTGAACCACGTCACGCCGGAAGAAGAGCGCGACCGTCCAGTCGACGAGGATGCGCACCTTGCGGTTGAACGTCGGCACTCGAGTCACGTGATAGGTCCGGTGTAACCACCACGCGGGGAAGCCGCGGATGTTCAGCCCCGGGACGCGCGCGACGCCCTTGAAGCGGCCGAGGGACACGATCCCACCCATGTTCTTGTATCGGAATGGTTTCGGCTCAGTGCCGGCGAGTGTTGCTGCAAGGTTCTTGCCGAGCCGCCGCGCCTGCCGCAGCGCGTGCTGCGCGGTCGGGGGGCATATCCCACCGAGCGCGAGGTCGGGCAC
>JBOGWZ010000324.1:0-1970 GCA_050694075.1 Actinomycetota bacterium
GTTACGTTCGGCTCCTGCGCCGAGCGCTCAGCAGCACGCCCCCACCGGTAGCCATCAGGATCCCGGCTGCGAACACGAACGGCATCGCGTTGCCTCCGGTGAAGGGCAACGTCTGCGCGGCGGGCTGGGTCTCCGGAGCACTGACGACTCGTCGTATCACGTTCGGTCCTTCCTCACCCCCAGGAGGACCTCCCGGCTGGGTGACCACGGTGGGAAGCACGGTGTCGTCGGGCCCGCCGGCCTCGGTCGTCGTCGGAGCCTCGGTCGTCGTCGGAGCCTCGGTCGTCGTCGTGGCCTCGGTCGTCGTCGTGGCCTCGGTCGTCGTCGTGGCCTCGGTCGTCGTCGGAGCCTCCGTAGTGCTCGAGACCTCAGTCGTCGTCGTGGCCTGGGTCGTCGTCGGAGCCGTCGTCGTCGTCTCCTCAGCCTTGGTCGTGGTCGTGGCCTGGGTCGTGGTCGTACCCTGGGTTGTGGTCGTCGGACACGGACCGCCACACGCCTCCGCGGGAGGCGCTATCGCCCCGAGCGCCGCAATCACCAGGAGCAAGCACCCGAGAACCATTAGGACAATCGCGACACGCGATCTCGGATCCGCCTTGGATTGATAAAACATATCCGCCCCTTCCGCCCCTACCGGCTGCTAATCGTCGGACAAAGCCAACTCTTACCAACTCTTATCCCCCACTCGGGGGGTCCAAACCCCCCGCCGGGGGAGGACTTGCCCTAAAAACTACCATGCCCCCGCCGGCAGGACACCCTCATCGAGAGGGAATTGATCTAAGAAGCACCTTACCCCCCGCCGAGAGAATTTCACCCTAGAAAGTAACGATACTCGCCATTTTTCGATCTATATCCTGCTTGCGAAGCGTTCAGGCCGTTTCCCCTGCCTCTTTATGGCCTTTCCCCATGCCTCGAAAGGCTCATCGGTCAGGCGGAGATCTGGAGCGCTCGCGTTGATCACATGGCCGGAGGGCCCTACGAGAGCGAGGCGGGTCCTCTAGAGCGCGATGTCGAGCGAGGAGTCGGCGGTGTCGGGAGGCGATGCGATCTTGCCGGAACGCGCCCCGCGCAGCCTGTAGCGGAGGCGGATCAGCCCCCGGATGGTGCGAGGGATCCTGCGAATGATCCCCGAGCGGGAGTGGCGCATCTCCTCGGTCCGGATGGGCAGCTCACGGATCTCGAGCCCGGCCCATTCGGAGCGAGCGAGCAGCTCGGTGTCGAAGAGGTCCTTGGTCGAGTGCACGAGGGGAAGCAGATCCGAGATCGCGTCCCTGTGGAACAGCTTCATCCCGTGCGTCTCGGTGACGCGCACGTTCAGCAGGGTGCGCACCATCCAGCCGAAGCCTCGGGACACGATCCGTCTCAACAGCACTCGAGCATCGTGCGAGCCGAGGATCGACTTGGCCGCGACGACGATGTCGGCGTCGACGCGCAGCGCCTCGGCGAGAAAGCTCATGTCGTAGTAGTCCGCGTCGAAGTTGACGATGACGTCACCGGTGGCCGCGTGAAAGCCGGTCTTCAAGGCGGCGCCGTAGTCCGCGGCGGCGAGCACTATGACCCTGACCTCGTCGTAGCCGGCCGAGAGCTCCTCGGCGGAGCGCAGGGTCGCGTCGGTGCTGCCGTTTTCGATCACGATGATCTCGAAGAAGTCGAGGTCGTGGTCGGTCGTGAGGCGCGCGTGGACGTGGGCGACGGTGCTCTTGAGGATCTCCTCCTCGTTGAACGCGGGGATGACCACTGACACCGATCGCGGTGGTCGGAACGCGGGACGGGCCTCGGCGACATCGTGCGCGGTCACTTCGGCCACAGACCCCGCTCCTATTTAGCTCTGGCTCGTGAGGGTTTGGTTACGTTCGGCTCCTGCGCCGAGCGCTCAGCAGCACGCCCCCACCGGTAGCCATCAGGATCCCGGCTGCGAACACGAACGGCATCGCGTTGCCTCCGGTGAAGGGCAACGTCTGCGCGGCGGGCTG
>JBOGWZ010000325.1:0-1945 GCA_050694075.1 Actinomycetota bacterium
AAGCCGGGAACACCCGCAGCCCGACCGCGTAGACGACGGCCGCGACGACCACCACCAGGACCTCGTCGTACGCGGGATACCAGCTAGTGGGGGCCCTGAGCGCTAGTAGGCCCAGGGCGGATCCCCTGTGGGCGGCTCGTACGCACGCTCGCTCACGCGCTCCCGAACCGCCGCCTCGTCGTGCTCGTCGGCGTGCGCCTCCCGCGCGTGCTCGCCGAGGCGACGCACGAGCTCGTCCTCGTCCTCACCTTGGACGAGCTGGCCGCACCAGCAATCGACCGCGCGCATGCGCGGTCAATCTAGTGCCTCGTCCGGTGATGCTGCCTAGCTCCTGGGTCGCGAGCACCAAGCCAGAGTCCCCATCTCGCCCGCAGGCAAGGCTCGAAGCCTTGGTAAGGGCGAGGGAGGGCTCTGGCGCCGCGTGATCGCGGGTCAGAACCAGGCGTGCATTGCCGGGCGGGGCACTAAATGAGCCAAGGATCGACGTAAGAGGGGTCGCGCCGCTCGAGCAGGCCGCGGACCCACACGCCGAGCGCGACGAGGGGCGCCCCGGGGAACGCGGTCAGGAGCACGACGGCCGCCCAGAGCCCGGAGGGGAGCCCGCCCGCGACCGCGGCCACGACGACCGGAACCGCGATCAGGTAGAGCGCCCACCAGTCCCGCACGACGTAGCCGAGCCCGAAGTGGACGGCGGCGGGCAGAACGAGGAGCACGACCACGACGACGGCAGGGAGCGGTCGCTCGGTCGCGGCGAACCCGACGATCCAGAGCGCCATCGCGAGGCTGTAGAGGACGGCCCCTCGGCGAGGGCTGAGCTCGTTGATTCTGTCGACGGTCACGGGACCTCCGGGGGTTCCTCGGCGTGACCGCACCGCCCTTGCCGATTGCCTTACCTCAATGATCCGGGCTCCCGGGCCCGCCGGGTATCCCCCGCATCGGTGACTCGCTACAGTTGGCCGGGCTACGCGGGCGTAGCTCAATGGTAGAGCTCCAGCCTTCCAAGCTGGTGGTGAGGGTTCGATTCCCTTCGCCCGCTCTCCCGCTGGGGAAGCCGAATCCCGCATGATCTAAGGGATTCCGGCCCATTGACCAGTCCGCTCGTGTTTCCGCTCAAGTCCGCTGGAATCCGCCCGAAACTGGCCCCGACTGTGCTACGGCGGCAACTCGACGGCGAGCGAACCGAACGGCTACAGCAACAGCGGGCCCAGCTCATCGCCAGCCGGGGCGACACGCGGAGCGACAAGCACCGCGTCGAATATGACGTCAACGTGCGAAACGCTGGCCCGTTCCCGGCGATGAGGGTGAGCGCGCAGACCGAGGACGAACACGGACCCACCCGCATGGGCAGCGTCGCTGCGACGCTTATGCCTGAAGAGTCGGTCACATTCCCGATGGTCGGCCATAGGATCGGGCGGGAAGGCGCAGACGAGCAGGAGCGCGCGCAGGCGCTGCTTCTTGGCCACGAGGTGGTCCTCGAATGGTGGGACGGCCTCGGCCATCATCGAGAGCCAACCGGGCTGAGGCTCTTCATCTAATCGCCTGGATCAGGGCTCGCGACGTGCGAGCTGCGCGACGCGCGCGGCCGTGTCGGCGCGCTCGAGATACGCGTCGAGCATCGCCGCCGCCTCGGCTCCATGCCCGGGGAGAAGGTGCCGGTAGCGGTCGGTCATGTACGTCGACGAGTGGCCGACGTAGTCGCCGATCTTCTCGAGCGGAACCCCGGCCTCGTACATGATCGACACGAACGTGTGCCGGAGTTCGTGAAGGCCGATCGGCTCGAGTCCGACATCACCAGGGGACTCCTAGTCTGGAACCTCAGCGACAGCGCGGTGGCCGGCGCCCGGAAGCTCGGTCATCTGAACCCGCAGACACAGGAGTTCACGATCGACCTCAAGTAGCCCTGCGCGACAGTGAATTCCAAGAGAGGAGGGCGGCCGCCTTGGGC
>JBOGWZ010000326.1:0-1930 GCA_050694075.1 Actinomycetota bacterium
GGGGCGACGGTCGCCATCGACAACCGTGACTCCGTCGAGCACAACTTCGCCATCTACGAGAACGAGCAGGATGCCGACGATCAAACCAATGCGCTGGTAGACACGCCCAACGTCGCCGGTGGTGAGGGCGGCGAATTCCCCGCCGATGTCGAGGAGCCCGGCGATTACGTCTTCCAGTGCGACATCCATCCCTCCATGCGGGGAACCGCCACCATCGAATAGGAGGGGGTCGGGGGGAACCGGCGGGAGGGGGGCCACTACCGAGGCGCCTTGGCGCCGGGGTTCCCCCAACAAGTAGGAGGGGGTCGGGGCAGGGGTTCCCAGGCCCGCGGCGCGGCGCCGCCGGGAGGGATAGACTCAGCGGGACGCTCGTGAAAGTTTTCACAAGCTCTGGGAGGTAGCCCTCCGTGGCCACCGAAGTGGACGTCGCCGTCGTCGGCGGTGGCCCCTCCGGGTCAGCGACCGCCTACTACCTGGCGAGCCGAGGCCATTCCGTCCTCGTATGCGAGAGGAAGAGCTTCCCGCGCGAGAAAACCTGTGGCGACGGCCTGACGCCGCGCGCGATCGAGGTGCTCGAGGACATGGGTCTCGGGAACCACCTCGGATCGTGGGAGCGCGTGAAAGGGCTTCGCGTCCACGCCGCCGGGAGGACGCTCGAGCTCGAGTTCCCCAAGCTCGACAGGTGGTGCGACTACGGGCTCGTGAAACCGCGTAAGGATCTGGACGGCGTCGTCCTCGACAACGCGGAGTCGGTGGGCGCGAAGGTCCTGTACGACACGGAGGTGGTCGAGCCGATCTTCAAGGACGGCGCCATGGCCGGATTCGTGGCCAAGCGTGAAGGAGAGCGCGAGGAGGTCCGCGCCAAGTGGGTGGTGTGCGCGGAGGGAGCCGCGACGAAGGTCTCACGTTCTCTCGGACGTGTGCGCGACGAGGATTACCCGATGGGTTTCGCGATCCGCCAGTACTTCCGCTCACCGATGGAGCATTCGGGATGGTTCGAGGCCTATCTAAGCGTTCGCTCGGGGCCGGACGCGCTGCCCGGCTACGGCTGGGTGTTCCCGGTGGGTGATGGCACCGTGAACGCCGGTGTCGGTTTGCTCTCGACGTTCGGAGGTTGGCGCGACGTCAACCTCCACGATCTGCAGCGCAGCTTCATCGAGGGTCTTCCTCCCGAATGGGAGGTGAATTTCGAAACGGTGTGCAGCAAGCCCCGCGCCGGCCGGCTGTTCATGGGTGGCAGCGTGTGGCCTCCGCACGGGCCGGGCTTTCTTCTTGTGGGCGACGCCGCAGGGATGATCAATCCCTGTAACGGCGAGGGCATCGCGTACGGCTACGAGACGGGACGGATCGCGGCGCGCCACCTCGACGACGCGTTGCGCGTGGGTCGCTCGCCGAGCCTCGATGGGTACACGGAGGAATTGATCGAGACATATGAGCCCTACTACCGGCTCGGGCGGCGCTTCGTCCGCCTGATCGGGTACCCGTGGCTGATGGAGAAGGTCGTGTCGATGGGGATGCGGTCGCAGACGGTGATGCACTTCGCGTTCACCATGCTGGCGAATCTGGAGGATCGGCTCGCACACGATGCCGAGCAGAAGGGGTTCAAAGCGTTGAAGTGGCTGGCGAAGGTGAAGCCGTGACCCTGCCCGCGTATCTTCCGGTGCTTTTCCTTGTGATCCTCTCGACGTTGTTCGCGGTCGCGTCGCTGCTTGCCGCGTCCAGGTTGAGCCCCAGGAAGTGGACGGCCGCGAAGCTCGAACCCTACGAGTGCGGCATCGTTCCCGAACAGGGGATCGAGCGCGAACGCTTCCCCGTGAAGTTCTACCTGGTCGCGATGCTGTTCATCATCTTCGACATAGAGACGGTTTTCCTCTACCCATGGGCGGTTGCCTACGAAGACTTGAGGATCTTCGGCCTCGTGGAGATGGTC
>JBOGWZ010000327.1:0-1914 GCA_050694075.1 Actinomycetota bacterium
GGATGAACACCTGGGGCTACATGAGATGGATGGACAAGCGGGAGGCGGCCTCGTGAACTCTAGAGGAGCCCCCTCTTGAACACGTACGAAGCGCGCTCGTATCGCATCTTGTCCTCGTAGAAACGATGGGCGTCCGCGCGCTGAACCCCCGAAGAGAGCGCGAGCGTCTCGCAGCCCTCGGCCCGAGCAAACTCCTCCAAGAAGGACAGCAAACGCTCGCCGTATCCCTTCGACCTCTCTGACGAGGTCGTGATGAGGTCATAGACCCACAGATATCGGCCGTAATAGAAGTTCGTTCGGATGGAGATCCCTGCAAGCGCCGCGATCCGACCGCCTTGCTCGAGCGCGAATAGCCGATAGCCCCCTCGAATCATCTCGCCGAGCAGACGCATGTAGTCGTCCTCGGTCAGGTGATCTCGGAGCTCCGACATCACCGGATAGGCCGATCGCAACTCGTCTTCCGAGCACAGCTCGACGATCTCCATCACCGAGCCTTCCGGGCGAGCCTCTGCACACGCTCGGGGGCGTCGGTGAGCTCGGGGTCTGCGGCCGCGGCGGCCTCGAACCACTCCCGGGCCGCGGTGAACCTCCCCCTGTGCTCGAGGAGATCGGCCAGCGCGTACCACACACGAACGTGATGCTCGCGAGCGACTTCCGGACGGAGCTCCAGCGACTCGAGCCGGGCGATCGCATCGTCGATGCGGCCGAGGTCCGCGAGCGCGCCGGCCGCAACGATCTGACCCTCGTAGAAGACGGCCGGTCCAACGCGGGCATCGATCTCGTCGCAGAGCTCGAGCGCGCGCTCGGGACGGCCCGAGGCCCGGTAGCAATCCGCGATGACCGGGTTCTGCTCCGTCGATCCACTGATGCGCCGGAACGCAGACAGCTCCCGCGCCGCCTCCTTGTAGCGGCCCGCTCTGTAATAGGCGAGGCCCAGCAACTCGCGCACCGACGCCGCCCGCAGCGCGATGTGCTTCGCCTGCTCTCCGAGCCTGATCGCCTCTTCGTAGTTCCCGTCGGCGAAGGCGGCGGCTGCCTGCGAGAACACGTTGACCAGCACGTCGCCCTTCCCGGGCCTCGCCGTGGCGCGCAGCTCGGCAGCGACCGCGTCGGGAAGCTCCAGTCCGGGCCGAGGGGGCTCCGACGGCTTTCGAACGGGTCGTCTAGAACCGTGCCGGCGCGCGCGGGGGGATCGTCCACGATCGGCCATCAAAAGACTGTAAACGCGCGAGAAGCCGCCCGAAGGCGGCTTCTCGATGAAGAAAATCCCGGCAGTGACCTACTCTCCCACCCCGTCTCCAGGGCAGTACCATCGGCGCTGGAGGGCTTAACTGCTGGGTTCGGAATGGGACCAGGTGTTTCCCCTCCGCTGTGACCACCGGAAACCGTATTCGATTGTCAAACGTGTCCGAGTTGGACCTCGAACCCTCCATAGCGAGCGCGAGCAAAACCAAGCCCTCGGCCTATTAGTACCGGTCGCCTGAACGCATTGCTGCGCTTACAGCTCCGGCCTATCAACCTTGTGATCTAGCAAGGGGCCTTACCCGGTTGACCCGGTGGGAGACCTCATCTTGGGGTCCGCTTCGCACTTAGATGCTTTCAGCGCTTATCGGATCCGCACGTGGCTAAACAGCCTGCCGTTGGCACGACAACTGTCACACTAGAGGTGCGTCCGTCCCGGTCCTCTCGTACTAGGGACAGATCCCCGCAAGTCTCCTACGCCCGCGGAGGATAGGGACCGACACTTCTGTTACCTCCACGTCCAGCTGGTTGCTGGAGGGGCGGCCAGGTCGTTTCCGTTTCCGCCTGGCTCCCCATGTCGCCATGGGGGTCGGACCATATCTTCACGAGTTCCGAAAACTCGTGTCCGGCGTATGGCCTCTGAGGGTTCCGCAGCTTTCGCCACAGCCTTCC
>JBOGWZ010000328.1:0-1908 GCA_050694075.1 Actinomycetota bacterium
CGAGCCCGCCCACCGGCGCTCGAACAGCACCGGCAGGCGCTGCCCCGCCAGCGGATGGAACTGATGGGTGACAACCAGCGAACCCGAAGGCTCGCTGGACGACTTCGCGGTATGACGTGACCGTCGGGATCGACAGCGGCCGCTGCTCCTCGGTGTCGGGCTTCGGGATGAAGACCCGGCGCGCGGGGAGCGCGCGGTAGGTGCCGTCGCGCAGCTCGCGCGCCAGCTCGTCGAGCATCCGGTCGATGCCGTATTGCTCGATGTCGGCGATCGTCTTGCGGTCGATGCCGGCAGCGCCCTTGTTGGCACGTACCAGCTCCCACGCGCGCTCCAGAACGTCCCTGCGGTGGACCTTGTCGTAGAGCGCGTGGAATCGTCTTTGCGGATCGGCCTTGGCCGTCCGGTAGAGCGTCCGTTGCAGTTCTCGGACCTTGTCTTGAGTGGCAATAGCCGTGATCGGCACTCACCGATCCTTCCCTGCGTCGAACGCGTGACACGAAGTAGCGGCGCTTCCCATCGCCCGGGGTTGTGTTGTCCCGCGGGCTCGAGCGGTACTACCGCCGCCTCCGACTCCCTCCCGGCCGGATGCGCGTTTCCCGGCTCTTCGCCGGTTATCGCGCCCCGCGCTCCGGCGATCGATTCCGCAGCCGCCGGGCCGGGGAGGGCCTCTCCAGTTCCCGCCACCACCTTCCGAGCGTTCCGCGCCCCCTACGCCGGGGAGTTCCTGGGGGGCTGCGCTTCCAGGCTCTTCGCCCCTTTCCGTGGCCTTCGCCCTGAAGGACTGGGCTCGGCTCTCCCTCCATACTGCTCACGGCGCGGCAGGCTTCGCTTGATGCTGCGGACCGCTCGGTCGCCTCCCCTGAAGGGCTCTTGACGCTGGGCTTCGACCCGGCCCGTTTCCAGGCCGAGCCGCCAGCCTGCTACCGGGCCTCCTGGCAGCTACCCGGACGGGACTCGCACCCGCTGGCGACGACGAGCTTGTGTTGGTCTCAGGTCATCTCGTGGCGATCACCTCCAACGCTGGACGCACTCCCACTTCTCGTTGAACTTTGAACGGCGGTCCTCCCGCCTCGTCCGCTCCGACCGGGAGCGTTCGGGGCGCAAAACCAAGTCCACGAGGACAGGAGAAACCGCCATGAAGAACGTATCGACCGCGAAGGTCGCAACCACCGATGAGGGCACCGAGAGGCCGCTCCCACCGCAGATCCAGGAGGCCCTCGGCGAGCTCGTCGGGGCGGCGAGGGAGGGGCTGCTCGCTCTCTCGGTCGGCGTCGGGCTCGGCGTCGTGCACGAGCTGATGGACGCCGAAGTCGACGAGGTCGTCGGCCCGAAGAGCGCGCACGACCCCGATCGCACCGCGGTGCGCCACGGTCACGAGCAGGGCTCGATGACGCTCGGCGGCCGGCGAGTCGCCGTTCGCCGTCCGCGGGTGCGCGCGGCCGACGACGAGCACGAGATCCCGCTCGCCACCTACGAGTACTTCGCCGACCGCGACCCCCTGACCAGGGCGGTGATGGACCGGATGCTCGCCGGCGTCTCGGTGAGGCGCTACGAGGGGGTCGGAGAGCCGGTCGGCTCGGAGGTCGAGGAAGGCTCTTCGGCGACATCGAAGTCGGCCGTCTCGCCGCCTTCGTCGAGCGCACCCGCACGGCCCTCGGTGAGCTGATGAGCCGACGCCTCGATGACGTCCGGCTCGCCGCGATGATGGTCGACGGCCTCGAGATCGCCTCCCGCACGCACGTCGTCGCGCTCGGGATCACCACCGAGGGGATAAAGGTTCCGCTTGGGCTCTGGGAGGGCTCGACCGAGAACGCGACCGTGGCCCGCTCGCTGCTCTCCGACCTCGTCGAGCGCGGGCTCGACCCCGAGCAGGGGATCCTGTTCGTGATCGACGGCTCGAAGGCGCTG
>JBOGWZ010000329.1:0-1884 GCA_050694075.1 Actinomycetota bacterium
TCGTGGCCGGCGCGGTCGTGTACGCCGTGCTACGGATCCGAAGGGGGCCGGAGGGAGTCCGCGTCACGCGGCGGGAGCTCCTTGCGTCGGCCGCCGTCGGCACCGCGCTGCTGCTCGGGGGCAACGGTCTCGTGATGGTCGCCGAGCAGAGTGTCCCGTCCGCGCTCGCGGCGCTCATCATCGCCTCGGTTCCCCTGTGGGTCGTGGTGCTCCGCACCCTCTCCGGGGAGCGAGTCGATCGCGGCACGCTTGTGGGAGTGGCCGTCGGCTTCGTCGGCGTCGCGATCCTCGTGATGCCCGGGGGGACCGATGGTGCCCGACTCGCCGGGATGCTGACCCTCATCGGAGCGGCGCTGTCGTGGGCCACCGGCTCGTTCTATTCGAAGCGACTGTCCCTACCTTCCGATCCCTTCCTCTCGACGGCCGTGCAGCAGCTCGCCGGAGGAGTCGTGGTCATGACCTTCGGTCTCGGCACCGGGGAGCTGTCGGGCTTTCAGATGTCCGATGTGTCACTCGCGTCGGCCCTCGGCCTCGCCTATCTCATCGTGTTCGGTTCGTTGCTGGCGTTCACCGCTTACACGTGGGTGCTGCAGAACGCCCCGATTTCGCAGGTCGCCACCTATGCATACGTCAATCCCGTGGTTGCGATCTTCCTCGGCTGGCTGATCCTGTCCGAGGAGATCTCCGCTTCGATCTTGGTGGGGGCCGCGGTGATCGTGGCGTCCGTGGCCTTCATCGTCCGCAAGGAGGCCGCGCCTCCGAGTCTGGAGGATGTGGCGGAGGCTGCCTCCGGTCCGCCGGGAGCGGTGCTGGAACCCTCGCGTCCTTAAACGCCGGGGCGGCCGGCCCCGACATAGTCCGAGCGGAACGCCGAGTTGACCCTCACGACCTGGCCCGAGTAGGGGGCCTCGACCATCTTTCCGTTTCCGATGTACATGCCGACGTGGTGGATCGGCGATCCGAAGAACAGCAGGTCTCCGGGCTCCCAGTCGCCCTGTGTCACGCGCCGGGTGGCCGCGTGCTGCGCCCCGGAGTTGTGCGGCAGCGCCACTCCGGCGTGGGCCCACGCCCACATCGTGAGGCCCGAGCAGTCGTAGGAATCCGGTCCTGCCGCGCCCCACTGGTACGGCTTGCCCACCTGGCTCAGCGCGGCGTCGACCGCGGCCTGGGCGCTCGGGTTCGGGGCGGGGGCCGCGCCCACCGCTTGCGGGCTAACACCGACTTGTGCCGCCTGCGCCGCCGCCGCGGCCGCCGCTCTGCGTTCCGCGGCGCGGCGTTCAGCCGCGTCGATCGCGGCGTTGAGCCGAGCGATCTCGTCTTCCTGCTCGACGACCTTCGTTTCGATCTCGGCGGCCAGGGCCACCAGGCGGGTGCGCGCCCTGGCGGCTTTGGCCTGGGCTTCCTGCAACCCATCGACTTTGGTCTCGAGCGTGGCGCGATCTACCGACAAGCGCTCGAAGACCCTCGTGTTGTGGGCCTCCGACGAACGCATGTAATGGAGGCGCGTCTCTATCTCCGCGAACGATTCGGCCGACAACACGGCTTCGATCTCAACCGACCCGGCTCTCATGTAGAGCTGACGAGCGAGCGCGATAGCGGCATCCTCGTTGCCGGCCATGCGCTTCTCGATCGCGTCGATCTCCTCTTCGCTTTGCGCGATCTCGATCTGCAGCGCGGTGAAGCGGTCGTTGATCAGGTTGTAGCGCTCGGAGACGAGCTGGAAGTCGCGTTCGAGCTCTAAGAGTCGATCCTTTGCGGCCCGCAGCTCCGCCTCCGAGGGAGCCGCCGAGCCGGGCGCCGCGCTCGTGGCAAGCGAGGCCCCCACGAGCGCGAGCGCGATCAGGAGGGCGCGTACGAGCCGGCGTCGGCGCATCGGTCTCACCC
>JBOGWZ010000330.1:0-1880 GCA_050694075.1 Actinomycetota bacterium
CGGCGTCTTCGACCGCGCGGGCGAGCGGATGCTCGCTCGACGACTCGACCGCAGCCGCCAGCCGCAGCACGTCTGACTCTCGCCCCGTCTCGACAGGGACCACCGACTGCACCTTGGGCTCGCCGCGCGTGATCGTGCCGGTCTTGTCGAGCACGATCGAGCGCAGGTCGCCCATGATCTGAAACGCCTCGCCCGAGCGCATGAGGATGCCGCGCTCGGCGGCCTCTCCCCCGCCGCGGATCATCGCCAGGGGCGTCGCCATCCCGAGCGCGCACGGATAGCCCATGACCAGGACCGCGAGCGCGGCGAAGGTCGCCCGGAAGAAGTTGGGGCCGTCTCCGAACAACGCCGGGCCGACCGCCCAGATCAGAAAAGCGAGCACGGCAAACGCGAGCACGCCGCGCACGTAGTGCTTGAGGATCTTGTCGACGAGCTGCAGGACGCCGGGGCGCAGCGAGCGCGCCTCCTCGATCGAGCGGGCGACCTGCTTCAGGAACGACTCCTCGCCGACGCGCGTGACCTTGACCACGAGCGTCCCCGTTTGGTTGATCGAGCCGCCGATGACCTCGTCACCCACGACCTTCTCCTCGGGGATCGGCTCGCCGGTGACGAGCGACTGGTCGACCGCGGATGCGCCCTCTGTGACCTCGCCGTCGACCGGGATGTTCTCGCCCGGGCGCACCCGCACCCGATCGCCGGCTTCGATCTCGTCGGTCGGAACCTCCCGTTCTTCGCCGTCGTGCACGACACGAGCGGTGTCTGGCTGAAGGTCAAGTAGTTTCCGGATCGCCTGCGACGAGCGCGTCCGCACTACCTGGGACGTGTAGTGCGACAGGATGTGGTAGGTCGTCACGAACGTCGACACCGCGAAGAAGTCGCCGGCGGGAAACCGCGAACTCACGAAGAGGCCGAGGAGGCCGCCGGCAAGGCCGGCGAAGGCGGCGAACTCGAGCAGGTTGTGCTGGTTGAGGATGCCGCGGCGCAGCGACTGGAACGCCATCTTCTTTATGAACCACCCGGTGACGAACATCGTCTCGAGCGCAAGCGTGAGGATGATCCACGGCATGAGCGGGAACGTGACCCACTCAAGCCACATCCCGAAGAGCATGAGAACGAAGCTCGTGATGGTGAAGCTGCCGGCGACGATCAGCCGGTTGCGGTCGCGCCGAAGCTCCGCCTCTTCCTCGTCGAAGCTTCTGACCTTGTCGGGATCGCGCACCGTGTAGCCGACGTCGGTGAGGACCTTCTTGAGCTGATCCTCGTTGACCTTTGCGGGGTCGTACTTGACGAGGCCCTCTTCGTGGGCAAGGGAGACGCCGACCTCGTGCACGCCTTCGACCCGCTGGTAGGCGCGGCGGATCGTGTTCGTGCAGAACGAGCACGACATCCCCCCGATCTTCATCCGCAGGGACGCCCGCCTATTACCGGACGGAGTTCGCTGATTTGTTTGCGTAGTGCCTTGAGTCTGGGCCATCGGCCGAACGCCTCCTCTTAAGCGACCTCGTATCCCGCGGCCCGGATGCGCTCCTTTATCTCGTCCTCGGAGACGCGGTCGTGGTCGAAGCGAATGTCGACCCGGGCCGCCCTGTGATCCGCGTCGGCCTTGATGACGCCCTCGAGGCGTGTGACCGCGGTCTTCACCCGGTTCTCGCATCCGGTGCAGTCCATGCCCCAGACCTCCAGTGATCTCTCGGTTGCCATGCCGGCCTCCTTGTGCGATCCGTCAGTTCGACGCTAAGCCCTCCATCTGAGTGGAAGGTCAAACGGCTCCGTGTGCGCTACGACACGTCCTCGTGCTCGAGGATGTGGCAGAACCTTCTTGTGCGGGCATCGCTCGGGAGTTCCTTGGCCCGGCGCGCCAGCACCCGCAGCTCCCGCCG
>JBOGWZ010000331.1:0-1878 GCA_050694075.1 Actinomycetota bacterium
GAGCCCGTCGGGGCTGTAGCTCAGCGGGAGAGCACTTGAATCGCACTCAAGGGGTCAGGGGTTCGAATCCCCTCAGCTCCACCGAAGCGAAGGACGAACGCTGACCGCCCGCGGCCCTGCGATCGTCGCGCTTCGCGCACGTCCTCCGGATCTGCCGCCAGGGGTCCGCAGTGGGCAGGCTTCCTGGCCACGCAGCGTTAGGCTAGTGCTGACATGGGGCTTTTCTCGTCGGACGACCCGGAGCACCGGGCGAACATCGCGTTCGCCCTGATCGTCCTCGCCATCGTCGCGGTCGGCGGGCTGACGATCTGGCTCTTCTACATCGCCGGAGGCGGCTAGCCCGGATCCCCGCGCGCACCGCCGGGGGGACGGCGGTCGCGGCGTCGCTACCATCCGCTCGGGTCCGGCGCAGCCGGGTGACCGCGGGCCAAAGGGGGAGCGCACGATGGCCACGACCCATCTTCAGAACTACATCGACGGCCGCTGGGTCGACAGCGAGAGCGGCGAGGGGTTCGACGACCTCAATCCCGCGAACGGTGAGGTCATCGCGACGGCGACGAAGTCGAGCACGGCCGACGTCGAGCGGGCCGTCGAGGCCGCGCGCCGGGCGTTCGAGTCCTGGCGGCTGTTCCCAGCGCCGAGGCGCGGCGAGATCCTCTACAAGGCCGGCGAGATCATGCTCCAGCGCAAGGAGGAGCTCGCGCGCGAGATGACGCGCGAGATGGGCAAGGTCGTGGCCGAGGCCCGGGGCGACGTCCAAGAGGGCATCGACATGACCTACTACATCGCCGGCGAGGGCCGCCGCCAGCCCGGAGAGGTCGTCCCGGCGGAGCTCCCGAACAAGTGGGCGATGAGCATGCGCCACCCGCTCGGCGTGGTCGCTGCCATCACCCCTTGGAACTTTCCATTCGCGATCCCCACTTGGAAGCTGATGCCGGCGCTCGTCCTCGGCAACACGGTCGTGTTCAAGCCGGCCTCGTACACGCCCATGCTCGCGGTGCGCCTCGTCGAGATCCTCGAGGAGGCCGGCCTGCCGAAGGGCGTGCTGAACCTCGTCCTCGGCCCGGGCGGCGAGGTCGGCGACGCGCTCGTGACGCACCCGGGCGTCGACCTCATCTCGTTCACCGGCTCGTCCGACACGGGCGCCCGGATCAGCGAGATGGCGGGCCGTCTCCTGAAGCGGGTGTCCTGCGAGCTCGGCGGGAAGAACGCCATCGTCGTCCTCGACGACGCGGACATCGACCTCTCCATCGACGGCATCGTCTGGTCGGCCTTCGGCACCTCGGGGCAGCGCTGCACCGCGGCGTCGCGCGTCATCACCCACCGCGGCGTCGCGAACGAGCTGGTGGACAAGCTCGTCGGGCGCGCGAAGAAGCTCAAGCTCGGTGACGGGCTGGAGGCGAGCACGGACGTCGGACCCGTCGTGTCGGACACGCAGCTCGAGAAGATCCATTCATACATCCCCATCGCCGAGAAGGAGGGCGCCACCGTCGCGGCGGGCGGTCGCGTGCCGCGCGACGGGGCGCTGGCGAAGGGGTATTTCCACGAGCCGACCGTCCTCGTGGACGTGAAGCCGAACATGCGCGTCGCCCAGGAGGAGATCTTCGGCCCGGTGACCGCGGTCATCGAGGTCGCGGGCCTGGACGAGGCCATCAAGGCCCTGAACTCCACGAAGTACGGCCTCTCCTGCTCGATCTACACGCGGAACGTGAACGCCGCCTTCCGCTTCATGCGCGACGCGGAGACCGGCATCGTGTACGTGAACGCCGGGACGATCGGGGCCGAGATCCAGCTCCCCTTCGGCGGCATGAAGGCCACCGGCAACGGGCACCGCGAAGCGGGACAGGCGGCGCTCGACGTGTACTCCGAGTGGAAATC
>JBOGWZ010000332.1:0-1874 GCA_050694075.1 Actinomycetota bacterium
CAGGCTTGAGCTGCCTAACCCCGCGATGCGAACGGCCTTCTCGACCGACGAATGCGCCTGCGAGGATGCGTAGACGGTGAGGCGACGATCGAGGCCCGACCGGTTGCTCGCCCCTTTCGTCGCTCGCTCACGCGCCGCGATCAGCGCGCACAGGGTGGCGCTCGACGCGCTGTCCTGGATCACGCCACCGCCCGTTGCCGCGCTGGAGAATGCCTCGGGCAGGTCGAGCATCTCGACCACCCAGTCGAGAACGAGGGCCTCGACCTCGGTGCAGGCGGGGCTCGTGGCCCACAGCATCCCTTGGACTCCGAGCCCGGCCGACAGCAGCTCTCCGAGCATCGAGGGGCCGGAGTTGTTCGCGGGGAAGAACGCGAAGAAGTTCGGCGACTGCCAGTGGGTGATGCCCGGCATCACGATCTCGTCGACATCGGCCAGCATCGCCTCGAAGCTCTCCCCGGTCTCGGGGGGATGCTCCGGAAGCCGGGAGCGTATCTCTCCGGGCTTGACCTGCGAGAGCACCGGGAGCTCCTCGACGCGCTCCATGTAGTCGGCGACGAAGTCCACGACGGCACGCCCGTGCCGGCGGAATTCCTCGGGAGTCATGTGCATCAGAAGATCTCGGGACAGAAGGGCGCCACGTCGGTCCGGAAGAGGTCATCCGCCCGCGCGCACGCGTCGGGTCGGAGCCCGCGCGCCCGGCCCGCCCGTTCGAGTTGGGCGAACGTGAAGCCGCCGAGATAGGTTGAGCCGAGATCGCGCACGTGAAGCTCGATATCTGCGTCGCCGGTCGAGCGCGTTACCGATGCCCGACCATCCGAGACCTCGAGCCGGAAACGGCCGCGGTTGTCTTCGAACGCGTCGTCTTCGAGCTCGAAGACGACGCTTCCATCCGCCGCATACGAGCGCGCCTCCAGAGCCGATACGACGTTTGTGACCCTGAGGTAAAGGGCATCGTGCACGGCCAATCGAAGGCGCCGCGGCTCGGACAGCATCGCAAGTAAGGGGGTGTCGACCGGTGTGGGCCAGGCCTTGATGCGCGTGACGAGGTCGGTCGAGAACAGGAAGCGCCAGATCTCTCGCGTCGCCTGAGGGGTGGTGGCGAAGGCCTCGATGACCTGCACGTGGCCGGTCGGGGTCCCGTCCTCGTCCCACCGGCTGTGGATCCTGTACAGCGCGTAGGCCTCCGGTTCGCCGCCGTCCTCCCACACCGCGCGCTCCATCGGGCTTCCGCCGCCGCGTTCGTGCTCGTCGTCGTTGAAGCGGTGGAGCCGCCACCAGTCATCCGGCCGGGCGAACATGCCCGGCGTCCGCTGTCGAACGCGGTCGAAGATCGGGGGGAGCACCTTGAGGGCGTCGTCTGCCTCCAATAACCGAACGCGTCCGGATCTTCCCGGGTCGTTCGCGAACAGGGCGCGGTCGCGCTCGACGTCGATGACGCCGTGAAGCGATGCGAGTCCGTAGCCGTAGCGGGGATAGATGTGCCCCTCGGACGCCCACAAGATCGCCACCGGTTCCCTGCGGGCGCGGACATCTTCGAGCTGGGCTCGCATGAGCCCGGACATCGCGCCTCTGCGGCGATGGCTCGGCAGAACTGCGACCATGGTCACCCCCGCGGCCGGTACCTCCCCGCCGGGGACCGTCAGGCGGAAGGAGAAGGCGGCCGCGGCTCCGACCATGGTGTCCGCTTCGAACGCCCCGTGGGCCCGGCCCGGCGGAACCAGCTTTTTCACCCGCTCGTGAGAGGCCACGTCGGGCTGGAAGACGAAGCCCTTCCCGAGCAGGGCGACGAAGCTCTCCATCTCGTCTTCTCGGCACGTCCGGATCTGAATCGTCATCTTTTTCGTCCCGTCTGTGACGCGCGTCACAGACGCGCC
>JBOGWZ010000333.1:0-1870 GCA_050694075.1 Actinomycetota bacterium
ATGCTCGGCATGGCCGTCGACGCGAGCAGCGCGGACGTGATCTCACCCGACGTGAAAAGCTCCTCGGCCCCCGTCTCCAGATCGGTGGCGACGACGCCCAGCGGGATCTGCGCGTCCTCGAAGCGCGCATCTCCGAGCCTCGTCTCGATGAGACGGCGGACGCCGGAGTTCTCGAAGACGCGGTCGCCGCGCACGAGCATCTTGGCCCACGACGCTCGGAGCCGGCCTCCGGGGAAGAGATCGGAGTCCGTCAGCGATCTCCAGATGCCCTCGAGCCCGTCGACGCCTCGGGGGGTCGGGTCGAACGCGGTGAAGGTGGCGTTGAGGGCCCCGACCGACGTCCCCACCACCAACTCCGGCCGCACGCCGTGCTCGAACAGGGCCCGCAGAGCCCCCACCTGAAGCGCTCCGAGCGGTCCCCCGCCGGAGAAAACGAACGCGACGCGGTCTCGGCGGCGGACTGCCAGACGGCGCAGCCATTGCGCCCGAGAGGGGTGGGTGCGGGGAGGGTTCTGTCCCATACCCAAATCATCGACCCTCGGGGGCCTTTAGTTAGGACATTCGCGGCCCGTAGGCGCTAGCCGGCGCGCTTGCGGGCCTGTTTGGCCTTTGCCTGGGCCCTCTTGGCCGCCGTCGTGCCCCGCTTGCGGGCCTCCTGGCCGGCCGCGCCCGCCGCCTTGCGGGTGGTCGTCGCGGCCTTCCGGGCGCTCGAGCGCGCCGTCTTTACTTCCTTCGAGCGCGCCAGTTCCCTGGCGCTCTTCCGGCCCTTCGCGGCCGCCGTCTTCGCGAGCTGGGCGGCCGAGGCGGCCGCCACCTTGACCGCGTCGCCGGCCGCCTTCGCGGTCTGCTTGGCCTTCTTCGCGTCGCGGGTCTTGGCGACCTCGCGGGCCGTCTTGCGGACGCTTTCGGCCGCCTTCTTGCCGGCGACCCCGACCGTCTTGGCCGTCTCGCCCAGCTGCTTTTTGGCCTGGGCGATCTGCTTCTTGGGTGCTGCCGCCATAGCAAACCTCCCGATGGATCCGGTGTGGGGCCGAGCCTACACGGGAGGCCTCCTCAGCGGTCGAGGTGGACCCGCAGCCACGTCCGCCGCCCGCACGCGGGACAGCGGAACCACGAGTGGTGGTACTTGACCAGCGGAACGTGGAAGTGCAGCGGGAACATCAGCGCCCCCAGCTCGAGGTAGTTGACCCTTGTCTCCTCCCGGCACGACGAGCACTCCACCGTGCATGTGAACGGGCGGCGCTCGGTTGCGCTGTACAGCGCGAGACGATCGGGGGCGCGCTCTCCGTTCACGGGGTGTCCGCCAGCGCGCGCGCGAACAGTCGATACGTCTCGGCCCCCGGATGCGTGGGAGCGAAGGCGAGGATGCTCTTGCCTGCCTGGGCCGCCTCCGCGAACCGGATGGACCTGCGAACAGGCGGCCCCAGCACCCTGACCCCGTAACGGAGGATGATGTCGGCCAGCACCTCCTGAGCGTGTCGAGCCCGGCCGTCGTACATCGTGGGTATGAGCCCGGCGACCTTCAGCTCGGGGTTGGTGAAGTGGCGGATGTCGTCGAGCGTCTCCAGCAGCTGGCCGACCCCGCGGTGCGACAGAGCCTCGCACTGAAGCGGGATCACGACCTCGTCCGCGGCGGTGAGCCCGTTGATCGTGAGGATGCCCAGCGACGGGGGGCAGTCGACCATGATGAAGTCGTAGCCTCCGAGCACGTCGCGCAGCGCGCGCTGGAGCGCGTACTCGCGACCGGTCTTCGCCAGGAGGACGGCCTCGGCCCCCGCGAGATCGATGTTCGAGGGAACGAGGTCCACCTCGCGCGTGATGATCACCTTCTCGATCGGCAGCCGCCGGATCAGCACGTCGTTGACCGTCT
>JBOGWZ010000334.1:0-1840 GCA_050694075.1 Actinomycetota bacterium
ACCTGTGACCTTTTCGTTCGGAGGCATCGTGCTCGTCTGCAACACGCGCGCCGGTCGCAAGGGGCTGGGGCGTCACATGCCGGAAGTCCGCCGCGCCCTCGAAGAACGCGGGCTCGACTACGAGATCCGCAACACCGCTAGGCGTGGCGACGCTACCGCCGTGGCGCGCGCCGCCCTGGAGGGCGGAGCTCGCCTCGTCGTGGCGGTTGGTGGAGACGGAACCATCCACGAGGTCGTAAACGGGATGCTCGCCGACGACCGGGCGATCAACCCCGATGCCGCGCTCGGCGTCGTCGCCGCGGGTACCGGCTCGGATTTCATCAGGACCTTCGGGCTGCCCGCCGCGCCCCGCTTCGCGGTCAACCACCTCGCCGGGGACACGGCCTTTCCGATCGACATCGGAAAGATCACCTACGAGCGGGACGGGGGCCGGGAGGTGCGGTACTTCGCGAACATCGCGGAGCTCGGCATCGGCGCGGAGACGGTCGCGCGCGCCGAACGGCTTCCCCGGTGGCTCGGACCGTTGGTCTACCTGGCCGCGTACTGGCTCACGCTCCGCCGCTTCAGGTCCGCCCACGGCACCGTCGATCTGGTAGACCGCACCTACGAGGGACCCGTGAACAACATCATCGTCGCCAACGGCCAGTTCTTCAGGGGCGGGATGCGCATCGCGCCCCGGGCCGCCCCGACCGACGGCCTGTTCGACATCCAGATCGAGCATGCCCGTAAGCTCGAGTCGATCGCGCTCATGCCGAAGGTTTACAAGGGCCAGCACCTCCCGCATCCGGACATCGACGAGTTCAAGCGCGTAAAGCTGTCGGTGGCGTCGGATCCACAGCTGCTGATCGAGGCCGATGGAGAAGTGCTCGGTCACACACCGGCGAGCTTCGAGGTTCTGCGCGACGCGATCAAGCTGAAGGTATGAGGAGGTAGATCATGTCCTTCGCCGACCTGCCCGGGGCGCGTGTCTGCTACGAGGACGCCGGATCGGGGCCGACGGTCGTTTTCAGCCACGGCATCCTGATGGACCACGAGATGTTCGCCCCCCAGGTGGGGGAGCTGCGGGGTTCGTACCGGTGCATCACCTGGGACGAGCGCGGCCACGGTGCGACGACCTCCGAGGGATCGTTCACCTACTGGGATCTCGCCGGCGACCTCGTCGGGCTGCTCGACCACCTCGGTGTGGACAAAGCGGTTTCCGTCGGCATGTCACAGGGCGGTTTTCTCTCTCTTCGCGCCGCGCTCAAGTGGCCGGAGAGGATCTCCGGTCTGGCGTTCATCGACAGCCAGGCGGGCCCGGAGGACCCGGAGAAGGTGGCCGTCTATCAAGCGATGGTCGAAGCGTGGGTGCAGGAGCCGACGCGCGCGCTCGCCGACGCGACCGCCGACGTCATCCTGGGATCCGCCGACCGAGAACCGTGGATCCGGAAGTGGCTGGCCTATCCGCCGGAAGCGATCGTGGAACCGTTCGGGTGCCTCGTCGGACGAGAAGACCTCCACGAGCTGCTGGGAGAGATCACGTGCCCGGCGCTCGTGATCCACGGCACTGAGGACGTCGCGATCTCGATGGACAAGGCCGAGGCCCTTTGCGCGGGCCTACCGGGACGCAAGGGAGTCGTGCGGATAGAGGGTGGGAGCCACGCCTGCAATCTCACCCATCCCGACGAGGTCAACGCGGCGCTGCGTGACTTCCTGAACTCCTACGCAACACCCGCGAGCTGACGCCCAGGAGGCGCGCGGTCCAGCGGTTGCCCGTTCGGACGGAACCACTCGACCACCGATCCGGTGAGAGTGACGTTCCATCCGAACTCGTGGAGCAGCTTGTGATGGAAACCGCACA
>JBOGWZ010000335.1:0-1814 GCA_050694075.1 Actinomycetota bacterium
ACGCGCGCATACGTCCAGTGAGAGCGAACAGCTTGGACAATTCCGCGATCGTCTGCTCCGGCCCCCGGTGTAGCACGGTGGTCATGCCGACCTCCTGGGCGGCCTTGAGATGGCCGGGATGGTCGTCGACGAAGACACAGCGCTCCGCGGCGACGCCGAGCTTCTCCGTGGTGAGGTGGAAGATCTCGGGATCGGGCTTGCGCATTCCAACCTCGCCAGAGATCACGAGCGCGTCGAACAAAGGTTTCAGCTTGTCGATCGGGTAGTAGTCGACGCCCCAGGAGTTGGACAGCAGACCGGTCTTGATCCCGGCCCCCTTCACCGCGGCCACCGCCTCGAGCATGTCCTCCTCGAGGCGAAGACCGCCGAAGATCCGCTGCACGAGCCCCTCGGCGGAGATGTCCTTGCCGGAGAACTCGCTGAGGCGGGCGGCGAACGCGGACGCGAACTCGCTCTCGGACAACTTGCCGGTCTCGAATCTCGTCACGAGATCGTCGCGCTCCCCCGCGTAGGCGCCCAGCGCCGCGCGCACCAGATGCTCGAGCTCTATCCCCTCCGCCTCGGCGAACGCGATCATCGACTGATCGAGCGGGGTCGTCAGGACGCCGCCGAAGTCGACGATCAGAGCGTCGAAGTCCGTCATCCCAGCGCGATCGACAGCGCGCGACTCGCGAGGGCGGGTACCCCCTGCTCGAGTTGCGCGAAGAACGGGTCGTCGGTCATCCCGGCGAGGTGGCGCGCGTAAGAACCTTCGAGCAGGATCGCGAGCTTCCATATCGCCAGCACCACGTACCAGTCGAGGGCCTCGACATCCTGCCCCGTCGCGCTCGCATAGCGATCGATGAGATGTGCCCGAGAGCTGAAGCCTGGAAGCGTGGTGACGCGGTTGAGATCGGCGAACACGTCTCCGCCCTCATCCGATGGCTCTCGCCAGAACGAGATCATCCACCCGAGATCGGCGAGCGGGTCGCCCAAGGTAGCCATCTCCCAGTCGAAGATCGCCATCAGCCGAGCCGGGGGCTCGAACTCGAACATGACGTTGTCGAGCTTGAAGTCGCCGTGAACGAGCGTGGTCGAAGATGACTCCGGAAGGTGCTCGTGCAGCCACACCCCCGCCTTCTCGAGATCCGACAAGGGGCGTGTGTGCGGCAACGTCAGCTCCATCTGGCCGTTCCATCTCCGGAGCTGACGCTCGAGATAGCCGCTCGGCTTCCCGAAGCCCTCGAGCCCGCAGGCGCGCCAGTCGACCTCGTGCATCTCGACGAGGGCATCCACCAGCTCCTCTCCGATCGCCGCGCGGTCATCCTGCAAGAACGCGTCGGGTAGCTCCGTCCGTATCACGATCCCGCGCCTGCGCTCCATCAGATAGAAGGGCGCGCCGATCACCGCTTCGTCCTCGCACATCAGGAATGTGCGAGGCGCGCGCACCGAGGTCGCCCCGAGGGCGGATAGCACGCGGTACTCACGGGTCACGTCGTGCGCAGTGGGAAGAAAGGCGCCGCGCGGGGGACGACGCAGGACGTACTCACGGCCCCCCCAGGTGACGAAGAAGGTCTCACACGAATGGCCGGCCTGGTGCCGCTCCACCGAGAGCCCTCCCCCATTGGGAAGCCTCTCCTCCAGGTAGCGCGCGAGGGCGGGCTCATCGACGAGGGGCGGGAGGCCCTCGTCCGTCAAGCGAGCCCTCCCGTGGCACGCTTCGTTGTGCCCTCCGTCGCCGCGGCCTTGAAGACGTTGCGCGCGATCACCATCCGGTGTACCTCAGAGGGCCCGTCGTAGATGCGTGCGGCGCGCGCGTCGCGATAGAAGCGTTC
>JBOGWZ010000336.1:0-1811 GCA_050694075.1 Actinomycetota bacterium
TCGAAGGCCGCATCCCTCAGCGTGGTGCCGTCGTCATCGGCCCGAGCGAAGACCTGCTGGAGCGCCCGGGACATCCGCTTCTTGAGCTCGAAGTTCACCGCGTCGAGCTCCCAGCGGAACTGCTGGATGTTCTGGACCCATTCGAAATAGGAGACGGTCACACCGCCGGCGTTGGCCAGGATGTCGGGCACCACGGCGATCCCCCGGTCGGTCAGGATCCCATCGGCCGCCGGGGTCGTGGGTCCGTTGGCCGCCTCGACGACGAGGTGGGCCGAGATCCGCTCGGCGTTGCCCGTGTGGATCACGCCCTCGATGGCGGCGGGGATCAGGATGTCGCAGTCCAGCTCGAGGATCTCCTCGTTCGATACCGGCTCCCCCGTCGGAAAGTTCGTCACCGAGAGCTCCGACCTCCGGTGTGCGTCGACCGCGGCGACGTCGAGACCCTTCGGGTTGTACGTGCCACCGACGGCATCGGAGACGGCTATCACTCGCGCGCCCTGCTCCGCCGCGAGGGCCGCCGTCCAGTAGCCGACGTTGCCGAACCCCTGGATCGCCACGCGCGCGTCGCGGAACGAGATCCCGGTTCGCTTCGCGGCTTCGCGCGCACAGATCACGACGCCTCGACCCGTCGCCTCCTCGCGTCCGGGCGACCCGCCAAGCTCTACCGGCTTTCCTGTCACGATCCCGGGGGTGTGACCCGCGCGCTGCCCGTACGCGTCCATCATCCACGCCATAACCTGTGCGTTCGTGCCCATGTCGGGGGCCGGGATGTCGCGGTTGACCCCGATCACATAGCTGATCATCCCGGTGAACCGACGGGTCAGGCGTTCGAGCTCCCCTTGCGACAGCAGCCCCGGTTCGCATTGGACGCCGCCTTTCGCGCCTCCGAACGGCACGTCGATGAGCGCGTTCTTCCACGTCATGAGCGCGGCGAGGGCCCGCACCTCGTCGAGGTCGGCGGACTCGTGATAGCGGATCCCGCCCTTGTAGGGGCCGCGGGCGCCGTTGTGCTGGATGCGATAGCCGCGGAACACCGACACCGACCCGTCGTCCATCTTCACCGGCACCTGCACGGACAGCTCGCGATAGGTGCTGGCGAGCACCTCGCGCATCTCCTCGCGCAGCTTCAAGCGGTCGGCGGAGCGATGGAAGAAGAAGGTGGCCGCCTCGAACGGGGTCATGTCGTCGGTCGGCTTAGGGACCGACGGCGCGACGGGTGCCTTGTTGGCTGACTCCGGCTTGGTCTTGGCCACCTCTCGTCTGGCGACCAGACTACTTGGCGGGCGCGATCGCCTCCACGCCGCCCGTGGTCTCCACGGTCGCCTCGGTGACGCCCGACAGGAACCGCCGCGTGTGCTCGTACGACAGCTCGATCAGTCGGTCCGTGTACTCGAACGCCGCGAACGGCACGAAGAAGTCGAGGGGCGCGGTCGGGAGCATCACCAGCCTGACCTTTTGGGCGTAGGCGGCCTCGTCGATCACCAGGCGCTGAGAGCGAGCGAGGGTGAAGGCGTGGAGGAGGTAATCCATCGGGCGGCTGAGCGGCCGCCTCTGGTGGCTGTGGGAAGTGGAGTTCATCACGTAGACGGTCTTCGCCCCCATCTCGACGGCGGGCGCGATCGGTACGTTGTTCGACACGCCTCCGTCTATGTAGGTGCGCCCGCCGATCTTGACCGGCGGGTAGATGCTCGGCATGGCCGTCGACGCGAGCAGCGCGGACGTGATCTCACCCGACGTGAAAAGCTCCTCGGCCCCCGTCTCCAGATCGGTGGCGACGACGCCCAGCGGGATCTGCGCGTCCTCGAAGCGCG
>JBOGWZ010000337.1:0-1797 GCA_050694075.1 Actinomycetota bacterium
TCTCAGGTCTTCGACCAGGCCCTCTGTCGCCACGAGATCGACACCGTCGAGCTTCTCGACGAGCTTCTCCCGCTCGGACAGCGTCATCGAGGCCGCCTCGACCCCGAGCCGGGCCACGCCGGCCCCCGTCAACCGCTCCGGCAGGAGATCGGTGAGGCGGTCGGGATAGATCGCCACCTCCGCGGCCTCGACGGTTTCCGAGGCGCGCGCCGCGTAGCGGGGATCGGAGAAGAAGATCGTCTCCGAAGCACTCAGGAGCAGCTGTCCGTTCGTGCCGGAGAAACCGGTGAGGTACCTCACGTTGGTGAGAGCGGTCACGAGCAGAGCCTCGACGCCGGCCTCCCCCAGACGCTCGCGCACTCGCCGAGACCTGCCCTCGTAGTCCACTACCTCGCCCCCGCGATCGTCTTCAGAGCGCGCAGCGCCACGACGTAGGAGTCGGGTCCGAAGCCGGCCACGATCCCCCGGGCGGCCTCCGCCGTTACCGAGCGGCGCCTCCACTCCTCGCGGGAGTGGATGTTCGACAGATGCACCTCGATCACCGGGTACCCGACGGCCCGGATCGCGTCGGCTATCGCCCGGCTGGTGTGCGAGTACGCCGCGGGGTTGAGCAACGCACCCTCGACGCGGTCGACGCCCGAGTGGAGCAGTTCGATGATCTCCCCCTCGCGCGCGGTCTGGTGGATCTCGACCTCGATCCCAAGCTCCGTGGCGACATCGCGGATGCGGGCATCGACCTCGTCGAGCGTCGCCGGTCCGTACAGCGCGAGCTCCCTCCTCCCGAGGAGGTTGAGGTTCGGGCCGTGGATCACGAGCGCAATCACGTCGTCAACCTCTCGATCGCACGCTGGACCACGTTGCGTGGCGCCTCGACGCCGGACTCGGGGCGCCCGATCCGCGTCAGCAGAACGAAGCGAACGCCTCCTCGGTACTTCTTGTCACGCTTCCACGCGGCCTCGAGCGCGTCGACATCGAGCTTCGCAGTGACCGGGAGCCCCAGAGATCCGAGGACGCGCCGGTGCAGTCCCACCGCGGCGTCGTCGATGCGATCGAGCTCGCGCGCGAGGTAAGCGGCGGCCATCATACCGAGGGACACCGCTTCGCCGTGTCGGACCGCCCCGTAACCCGCGGCGTTTTCTATCGCGTGGGCAAACGTGTGGCCATAGTTGAGGTGCGCGCGCCGGCCCGTCGTCTCGCGCTCGTCCGCCGAGACGATCTCCGCCTTGATGGCTGCGGAGCGGGCGACGATCTCCGTCAACAACTCCGAGTCCCGTTCGAAGACTGCGTTCTTGTGTCCTTCGAGGAGCTCGAGAAGGGACGGTTCCGCGATGAACCCGTACTTGCACACCTCGGCCAGGCCGCTCCGCAGCTCCTCGTCGGGCAGGGCCCGCAGCAGGGCGACGTCGCAGAGCACCGCGACCGGCTGGTGGAAGGTGCCGACGAGGTTCTTGCCCTGGGGGATGTTGACGCCGGTCTTCCCACCGATCGCGGCATCGACCTGCGCGGTGAGAGAGGTGGGAACCTGCGCGATGGGCATCCCCCTGTTGTACGTCGAGGCCACGAACCCCGCCACGTCGCACACCACCCCGCCGCCGAAGGACACGACGAGGTCCGCTCTGTGTGCGTCGGCGTCTCCGAGTGCCGCATACAGGCTCTCGGCGGTCGCCAGTGACTTGGCGGGCTCCCCCTCGGGCACCGTGAGGAATCGGATCGCCAGCCCGCGTCCCTCGAGGGAACCGATCAGATCGGCCGCGTCCTGCTCGAGACCCGCGTGGGTGACGACGAACGCCTTCTCCG
>JBOGWZ010000338.1:0-1784 GCA_050694075.1 Actinomycetota bacterium
CTGCTCGGGGGGTTTGACCGTGCGCTTCCTGGGGGCCCGTGACTGAACCATGTTCACAGCTTAGCGGGCTCCGCACCTTGACAGGTGAATGAACCTCGTTCATACTGCTGAACGCGCTTCATTCGGAAGGCGGACATGGCGACGGCGCAGGCAGCGCGAACGGGCAATTCGGTGCGAGCTCAGGGCGCCTCGGCCCCCGACGCCGACGCTCGAGAGCAGCGCCCTGACGCATCCCCAAGCCCTCGAGGCGCTGCTGACGGCCGGGCGGCCCCCACGCTCCCTCCGAGCGCTCCCCGGCGGAAAACGGTAGGAGTACCGGATGGGGACGACCCTCACCGACTTCCATCCCGAGCGGGTACGCGACGACCCGTACGCGGCGTACGCCCGTCTGCGCGAGGGAGAACCCGTCTCCTACAGCGAGAGTCTCGGGGCGTTCGTACTCGCTCGTTACGGCGATGCGGTCTCTGTGCTCCAGGACCGGCGGTGGGGCAACGACCATCGTCACCGCACCGGTCACGAAGAGTGGGCCAAAGAGCGAGAGGAGGCGATCGGACTCCCCGATCCCGCGGGGCGCGTTCTGCTGTTCATGGATCCGCCCGATCACACGCGCCTGCGCAACCTCGCACGCAAAGCCTTCACCCCGGCGATGGTCTCCCGGCTTTCCGCACGAGTCGAGAAGCTCGTGGACGACCTTCTGTCCCGTGGAGAGGAACGCGGCGAGATCGAGCTGATGTCCGACTTCGCCTATCCCCTGCCGGTGACGGTGATCGCCGAGATGCTCGGTGTCCCTACGGAGGACGTCCCATTGTTCAGGGAGGGCTCCCGGAACCTGATCGGCCTTCTCGATCTCGATCCTCCAGAGGAGAAGCTCCAGGCCGCGGCGGAAGCGCTGTTCCAGTTCGCGGTCTACCTCGTGGGACTGCTCGAGCGGCGCCGTACCGAGCCGCGCGACGACCTCATCACGGCGCTCCTCGCGGCCGAGGAGTCGGGAGACGTGCTGGAGCACGAGGAGTTGGTGTCGCTGTGCATCTTGTTGTTCGTCGCCGGTCACGAGACGACGATGAATCTCATCGGCAACGGGATGTGGGCGCTGCTGGGCAATCCCGATCAGCTCGATCGTCTTCGCGCCGATCCCTCGCTCGGGCGCACCGCCGTGGAAGAGCTCTTACGCTACGACAGCCCGGTACAGCTCACCGTGCGAACCGCCCTCGAGGATCTCGAGGTCGGCGGCGTGACCATCCCCAAGGGCGAGCAGGTCGTCGTGCTGCTCGGCAGCGCGAACCGCGATCCGGACGCCTTCGCCGAGCCCGACCTCCTCGATCTCGCGCGCGGCGACAACCACCACCTCTCGTTTGGGCACGGGGGCCATTTCTGCCTGGGAGCACCGCTCGCGCGACTCGAAGGCCGCATCGCCTTCACCGCGCTGGCGCGCCGCTTCAAGCGGATTGAGCCCCAGATAACGGAACCGGAATGGCGCGACACCACGACGCTGCGAGGCCTCAAGGAGCTGCCGCTCAAGCTCACCCCGAACTGATCGCCCCAACTCCCGCTATAGCGGAGCTCCTGCGATCAGTTCACGGCCGCACCACGATCCTCACCAGGTCCTCCTCCTTGGCAGCGAGACGGCGCACACCGTCGGCGACCGCTTCGAGCGGGATCACGTCGCTGATCGAAGCGCTCAGGTCCAGCCGGCCCGCCGCGAGCAGTCGGATCAGCTCCTCGAGATGTCCCTTGCGATAGCCGAGGTGACCGAGCAGTGCGTGTTCCTGGACCCCGAACACCAG
>JBOGWZ010000339.1:0-1782 GCA_050694075.1 Actinomycetota bacterium
AGTCGGGCGTGATCGCAAGCGAGTGGTAGCGAGTGGACTCGAACGGCGAGGGGAGTCCCGTGAACACCCCCTCGCCCTCATGGGTGATCATCGACGTCTTGCCGTGCACCGGACCCACCGCGGTCCGCTCGACGCGCGCGCCGAAGGCAGCGCCGATGCACTGATGGCCCAAACAGACGCCCAGAACGGGCACGCGTTCGCCGAACGCTCTGATCGCGTCGACCGAGATACCCGCGTCCGACGGCGTGCCGGGGCCGGGCGAGACCACGATCGCGTCGGCTTCGATCCCCGACAGCTCGTCCAGCGTCGCGTCGTTGCGTACGACGACCGGATCGGCCCCCAACGCGCCGAACGCCTGCGCGAGGTTGTAGACGAACGAGTCGTAGTTGTCTATCAGCAGAAGGCGCATCGCACTAGAACCTATAGGCTCCCGACCGTGTCCGGCCTCGACCTGTTCCGGCAGCTTCTTCGGATCGACACCACGAACCCGCCCGGGTCCGAGGACGACGCGGCGCAGGCGCTCGAGGCTCGCCTATCCGCCGGCGGGCTGAAGTGCGAGATCCTGCGTTCGCCGGAGGGCCGGGCCAACCTCGTTGCGCGCCTCGAAGGCTCCACGGACCGTCCGGCGCTGGTCCTGCTGTCGCACACGGACGTAGTGGGGGTAGAGCCCGATAGCTGGAGTCGCGATCCATTCGGCGCGGAGATCGAGGATGGGTTCGTGTGGGGACGTGGCGCGCTCGACATGAAGGGCATCGCGGCGATGCACGCGGAGGCCGCGTGCGCGCTTGCGTCCTCCGGTTCGGCTCCTACCCGCGAGGTGGTCGTGTGCGCGGTCGCGGACGAGGAGGCAGGAGGCGCCCAGGGGGCCGAGTGGCTCCTGTCCGAGCATGCCGACGCGGTCGGTTTCGGCGAAGGACGGCCACCTCCGGAGGTGCTGGGCGAGGGGGCCTATGGACTGGACGGGGTCCTGGACGTTCCCGTGATGCCGGTGGCGCTCGGCGAGAAATCGTCGCTGTGGCTCGATCTGCGGGCCGAAGGGGAGCCCGGTCACGCCTCGTTGCCGCCGGAGCGACAGGCCGCGCTGAACCTCGCGCGCTTCCTGTCTGCGGCTGCGGGGTTCGGCCCACCGCGGCTTCATCCCGTAATGCGCGAGCAGTTCGCGCTCCTCGCGTCGGCGACGTCCGGGGTACAGGCCGCTGCCTTCCGGGTGCTGGCGTCGGGGGCCGGAGGCACACTCGTCAAGGCGATCGCGCCGCAGCTTCGGCGACGGGGACCGATCGGCGCGCTCCTGTCCGACACGATCTCGCTCACGATCCTCGACGCCGGCTACAAGCACAATGTGGTGCCTGGCGAGGCAACCGCCGCGCTCGACTGCCGCCTGCTGCCCGATACCGAACCCGACGACTTCCTCGCCCATCTTCGCCGCAAGGCCGGCCGTTTCGGCGTGACCATCTCGCCGCGGCCCCCGATGCGCTCCCCGGTCAGCGACAAGGGGCCGCTGTGGCCCACGCTCGTCGATGCGTCGGGGGCCCTGGACCCCTCGTGCGTGGTGGTGCCGACGATCTCACCGGCGATGACGGACGTCCGCTTCTTCCGACAACGAGGCGCAACCGGCTACGGGTGGGTGCCGCTGGTTGCGACACTCGAGCTCATAACGACGATCCACGGCCACGACGAACGAGTACCCGTCGCCGCGTTCGAGCGCGCCGTGGAGCTGATGACTGAGGTCGTGCGCCGCGCCTCGATCTAGAAGTTCTCCGGCAGGAACTTCTCCGATAGCAC
>JBOGWZ010000340.1:0-1778 GCA_050694075.1 Actinomycetota bacterium
CCCGTCCGACGAGACGGGGGGTCACCCACGTCGATGCAACGGGGGAGAGGACGATCACGGTCGTGGGCGAGCGAATGGCCCCTCTGGCGAGCGATCCTTTGCCGTGGGAGCAACTCGAGGACGTGGGGGGTGTCTATTTCACCGCCGGAGACGCCGGCGCATTGAAAACGGCGCGAGCCGCGCGGGCGTTGGTCGCGACGTCGCGTGTCGTGCCGCTGTTGATGGAGGCAGGTGTCGAGCTCGATGCGCTCGTAGGAAGCGCCCTCGATCCTTCGGAGGCCTATCGCTCCGGACAGCTTCAACCTCCGCCTCACCTGGTGGTTCGAACCGAAGGGGCTCGCGGCGGCACTTTCGAGACCGGCGGACAGCGAGGGCACTTCGCGGCCTCGGAGGTCCCCGGCCCGGTCGTCGATCGCTACGGGGCAGGCGACAGCTTCGCGGCGGGGTTGACCTTCGCTCTTGCAACACGGCTCCCCCCGCAGGAGGCGGTGGAGTTCGCGGCGCGCTGCGGGGCGGCGGCGCTGACGGGCCGCGGACCGTTCGGAGGGCAGCTGAGCGAATGACGGGTGGCCGGGCGGAGCGACCCTACGTGCCCGAATACGGGATCCCGAAGTCCGAGAAGGGCACGCTGCCCTGGACCCATGTGACGGACCGGCTCGAGGGTGCCCGCTACTACTGGATCGTCACGGCGGACGGCTCGGGGCGCCCTCATTCCGTCCCGACCTGGGGCGTCTGGCTCGTCGACACGCTCTATTTCGGGGGCGGCCCCCACACGCGTTGGTCGCGCAACCTGGCGTCGAATCCAGAGGTGGCCGTGCATCTCGAGAGCGGAGTGGACGTGGTGATCGTCGAGGGCACGGTCGACCGCATCACCGGCCCCGACGACCCCATGGTGGAGCGGATAGATGATGCGTACGAGCCGAAGTACGAGATGCGTCACGGAGTCCCCTTCTGGGTGCTCCGGCCCCGACTGGTGTTCGCGTGGAGCGAATTCCCGAAGGACGCGACCCGCTGGCGCTTCGAGGCGTAGAGGTCAACCCTTGAACGCTTCCTCGAACGGCTCCTTCGGATGGTGCAGGGATCCGAGTTGCACGATGTCCCGCTTGAAAAAGAGCGCGACCGTCCAGTCCATGACCACCCGGAACTTGCGGCTCCATGTCGGTATGCGCGAGAGGTGATAGGTACGGTGCAGGAACCACGCGGGAAAACCCTGGATGATCCAGCGGAACACCCTGGCCACGCCCTTGTATCGGCCCAGGGACACGAGCATCCCCAACCCCCGATAGGTGAAGCGCCTGAGTGGCTTTCCCCGAAGTGTCGCCGCGATGTTCGCACCGAGCACCTTCGCTTCCCTGAGCGCATGCTGCGCGGTCGGCGGAGCCGTTCCTTCTCCAGAGGGATCCGGCACGGCGGCGCAGTCTCCCGCCGCCCACGCGTCCGGCACTCCCACCACCCGCATGTGCTCGTCGACGACAAGTCGCTCCTTATCGTCGGTCGGCAGGCCCATCTTTGACACAAGTGGATGTGGCCTGACACCGGTAGTCCACACGAGCGTGTCGGCCTCGAATTCATCTCCGTCGGACAGCCGCATCTTTCCGTGCTCGGCGGATTCGAGCGTCGTGTTCAGGTGCACTTCGATGCCTCGGCGCCGGAGCCGTTCGAGCGCGTAGTTTCCCAACCCCGGCCCCATCTCGGGGAGGATCTCGCCTCGAGCCTCGATGAGAACCCAGCGCATGTCTTCTTGCTGCACGGACGGGAAGTGGTCGCACGCGTCGCGC
>JBOGWZ010000341.1:0-1762 GCA_050694075.1 Actinomycetota bacterium
CGGCGACGTGACCCTCGGTCACCAGGAATCGATACAGCGACCGCAGCGATACGAGGATCCGGGCCACCGAGGACGCCGCCAGCGGCTTCGATGCGGGTGGGCGGCCGGCGCGCAGCCGCTCCAGGTATTCGGTGACGTCGTCGGGGTGCGCCGCGCCGGGGTCCACGCGCCGCGCCGCGCAGAATCTTCGCCACAGCTCCAGGTCACGCCGATACGCGGCAAGCGTGTTACCCGACAACCCGCGCTCCGCGCGTGCATGCGACAGGAACTCCTCGATCCATCGAACCACTAGCTGGTCAGAGGAGGTCTTCGAGCGGCGTGTGCTCAAGCCCGTGCGCCTCCGCTACCGGCGCGTTCACGAGCGTCCCCTTGTAGACGTTGATGCCCTTGGACAGCGCCGGATCCTCCTTCGCCGCACCCTCGAGGCCCAGCTCTGCAAGCGCCACAACGTACGGGAGCGTTGCGTTCGTGAGCGCGTAGGTCGATGTATGGGGAACCGCGCCCGGCATGTTGCCCACACAGTAGTGGACGACATCGTGGACGACGAAGGTCGGATCGGAATGGGTGGTCATGTGAGACGTCTCGAAACACCCGCCTTGATCTATCGAGATGTCGACCATCACCGAGCCGTCCTTCATCTCCGCAACGACGTCCCCTGTGACGAGCTTCGGAGCACGCGCGCCGGTCACGAGAACGGCACCGATCACGAGGTCCGCCGTGAGCACCGCCTCCTCCACCGCGAGACGGTTCGAGGCGAGGGTGAGGATCTTGCCCTGGTGGATGCGGTCGATGTCCCGCAACTTGTTGATGTTCTTGTCGAGGACGACCACTTCGGCCTCCATGCCCTGGGCGATCCAGGCGGCGTTCATCCCCGCCATCCCGGCGCCGATCACCACCACCCGTGCGGGGCGCACCCCCGAGACCCCACCGAGCAGGACCCCTCGGCCCCCGTGCTCCCTCTCCAGGAGCCCGGCTCCTACCTGCGGAGCCATGCGGCCGGCGACCTCGCTCATCGGCGCGAGCAGCGGAAGCGACCCGTCGGGCAACTCGACCGTCTCGTAGGCCACCGCCGTGGTCCCTGCGTCCCGCAGCGCCTGCGTGCACTCTTGGCTGGCGGCGAGGTGCAGATAGGTGAACAGCACCAACCCCTCGCGGAGGTGTCCGTACTCCTCCGCTATCGGCTCCTTCACCTTGAGGACCATGTCGCAATCCGCGAAGACGTCCTCCGCCGAGGGCACGATCCTGGCTCCGGCCCGTTCGTACTCGGAATCGGTGATGCTCGATCCCCGGCCCGCGTTCCGCTCGATCATGACCTCGTGCCCACCAACGACGAGCTCGCGCACGCCCGCGGGCGTTATCGCGACGCGATACTCGTTGTCTTTGAGTTCCCTCGGAACCCCGACCCTCATCGACCAAAACCCTACTCCGGGCGAGGTCGGTAGGGACCTAGAGGCGAGTCTTGGTGAACGCCTCGGGGGCCGCGACGAGCGAACGGTGTCGCTTCAGCGCCGCGCCGACGAAATCTCGGAAGAGCGGCTGCGGACGGTCGGGGCGGCTCTTGAACTCGGGATGGAACTGACCCGCCACGAACCACGGGTGGTTCGCTATCTCGATGATCTCGACAAGGGTTCCGTCGGGCGACTCGCCGGAGCAAACGAGCCCGGCATCCTCGAGGCGCCGGCGCAGCCGAGGGTTCACCTCGTAGCGGTGGCGGTGACGCTCGTAGATCAGCTCCCCTCCATAGGCCTGCGCGGCCTTGCTG
>JBOGWZ010000342.1:0-1759 GCA_050694075.1 Actinomycetota bacterium
TGGGCAAGGACTTCGGCACCAAGACCTACGAGGTGACCGCGGAGGCGATCGAGAAGTACGCGCGCGCCACGAACGACCTCAACGAGCGCTACATCGGAGGCGGCGACGTGGTCGCGTCCCCGGTCTTCCCGATCGTTCCCGCGTTCTCGTCCTTCGGCGACGCCGCGGGGGATCCGAATCTCGGAGCGGACCTGCTGCGGCTGGTGCACGGCCAGGAGGAGCACATCCTTCACGGCCCCATCGTTCCCGGCGACGTGCTCACCTGTTCGGCCGTTCTCGAGTCGGTGGAGCACAAGGAGACCGGGGAGACGTTCACCGTGAAGGTGACCGAGACCAAGCAGGACGGTGCGCTCGTTGCCGAGATCCGCGGCACGATGTTCATCCGGGGCTCGGGCTCGGGCCAGAAGAGCGCGGGGGCCGGGGGGCAATCCCAGCCCGACGTCGTCTACGAGGAGGCCACGAAGGTCGACGACGACCAGACGCACCGCTATGCGGACGCCTCCGGCGACCACAACCCCATCCATCTCGACGAGAACGTCGCTCGGATGGCGGGGCTCCCGGGGATCATCAACCACGGAATGTGCACGATGGCCATCGCGACCAAGGGGGCGGTCGAAGGGCTTGCGGGCGGTGATCCGACGCGCGTGAGACGCGTGTCGGTGCGCTTCTCCAAGCCGGTGTTCCCTGGGGAGGAACTGACGACGAGGTTCTGGAAGGACTCGGAAGCCGGCGGAGCGACGATCTACGGATTCGAGACCTACAACCCCGCCGGGGCCGCGGTGGTGAAGAACGGGATCGTCGAGATCGCAGACGCGTAGCCGCGACGCTCGGAGCGATCCGGTCTTGCGGCGGGCGCTGTCCTTCGAACGGAAGCTCAGTGAGCGCATCTCGCCGCGCGTGCGCAGGTTCGACGGGGGCGTCGCCTTCTTCAACGTGGATGCGCCCTCTATCTACGACCTGAACTTCCTGTTGGTCACCGCCGGGCTCGAGCGGGGCCCGTCCGCGCCGGCGCTCGCAGCTCACGCGGACCGCGTCCAGGGCGCCGCCGGACTGAGGCATCGTCAGATACGGATACAGGACGCTCGGCTCGGCCGGACGCTGACGCCGTGGTTCCAACGACACGGTTGGAAGGTGACCCGGTTGCTGTGGATGTCGCTTACCGAGCTGCGCGATGGAGACGAGACGAGGCGGGTCGATGAGGTGGATGTCGGTGAGTACACGGCCCTTGCGGAGGCCACGACGCGGGCGGAGCCCTGGGGCAAGGACCCCGAGGTCGTGCGCGGGCTCAACGAGAAGAACCGGCTCCTTGCCGAGTTGACCGGGGCCCGGTTCTTCGCGGTTCGGCGCTACAACCGGCTGGTTTCCGGATGTCACCTCTACTCCGACGGTCGCACGGCGCAGATCGAAGAGGTGGGCACGCTCGAGCGCCATCGGAACAGGGGGCTAGCCCGCGCCGTCGTGTCGGCCGCCGCCCTGGCGGCCCTGGAGGAGGCGTGCGATCTCGTGTTCCTGGTGGCCGACGACTACGACTGGCCGAAGAACCTCTACAGAAAGATGGGGTTCGAGGCGCTTGGTCGCACCTATCAGTTCCTGCTTACGCAGGCCTAGCAGACGAACGTCGCGGTGCGCCACGCGACGAGCGCGACCCCGAGTCCGCCCACCGCGGCCAGCGTCGCGAGCTGCGCCGGGGCGGCGCGCCGGTCGAAGCCGTATCCGAGCAGCAGCCCGGCGGCGAGTCCCCCTCCGTGGGCCCACACAT
>JBOGWZ010000343.1:0-1749 GCA_050694075.1 Actinomycetota bacterium
GCTTCCGACCGCGCTCACCTTCAACCGCAACACTCACGACGGCCGGCACATCTCGGATCCCGAGGTGCGCGCGGCGCGGGCGCTGACGAAGCGACTGGAGGCGCGCGGCGTCACGGTCACCGGACGCGCCGCGATGGCGCCCGCTCCCGGCGGGCTGGATGTGGTCGCAAGGCTGCGGTCGCAGCGGCTCGCGACGCTCGTCCGGTACACGAACCGGCGCTCGGACAACTTTTTCGCGGAGGTGCTGGGCAAGGCGCTGGGGGCCGAGGTCTACGGGCGGCCGGGAACGATCGCCAAGGGCGCCGCCGCGCTGCGCGCGTGGGCCGAGCTCACCAACGTCGGCATCGTCGCGCGCGACTCGTCGGGGTTGTCCTACGACAACCGGATCTCGCCGCGCGGCATGACCAGGCTGCTAACCGTCGCCGCGGCCGAGCCGTGGGGTGGGACGCTCCGCGAGGGACTGCCGAGCGGAGGCCAGGGCACGCTCGAGAACCGCCTGGAGCGCATTCCGGTGCGCGCCAAGACCGGGACGCTGGAGAACATCTCGGCCCTGTCCGGCTGGGTCTGGCTCAGACGCAGGGAAACATGGGCCGAGTTCTCGATCATTTCGAGAGGGATGCCCAAGACGACCGCGGCGCGCCTCGAGGACCGCGTGGTGAGGATCGTCAACCGCCACGGGGGCTAGGGGATCGTAAGCGAAGGCTTGGCCTGCCAATCCCCCAGCGCCTCGAAGGCGGGCTTCTCGCTCACCGTGCTCCGATCCAGGGTGTCGGTATCGACGGTGTGGACGTCGCCTTCCAGTCCGAAAGCTATCTTGGTGCTGTTGGGTGACCAGGCGAACTGATAATCCACGAACCTGTCGTCGCCCTCGGTGAGATTCGTGAGGCTCCCACCCGTCCGGTCCATGCTCCACAGGTCGCCGATGCAGCTTTCCGCATCGCACGTTGACGAGGTGAACCCGATGGCGAGACCGTTAGGCGACCACTGTGGATTCTGATCGAAACGCGATCCGTCGGTAAGTTGCAATGGGTCGTTCCCATCGGGCTCCATCGTCCAGATCGCGACCCCCTCGTCGCCTTGGTTCGGAGGACCCGGGATACTCCTGGTGAAGGCGATCCGCGACCCGTCCGGCGACCACTCCGGAATGTCGTCCACAACGTCGTTAGAGGTGAGCTGGGTCTTGTTGGACCCTTTGCGATCCATCACGAGTATCTCCGCGTCGCCGTCGCGATCGCTGACGAAGGCGATCCGCTGAGAATCGGGCGACCACGCCGGGCTGGCGTTGAACGCTCCGTACCCGGTCACTCTCTGATGCCCGGAACCGTCGGGATGAACGATCTTGATGGCAGCTCCGTCGACGTCGGGCCCGGGCTGTGGCTCGTCCGAGAAGATCACGTCCCCGTACGCGATCCACCTGCCATCCGGGGACCACACCGGCGGTTGTCCGAAGCCTCGGATGCCGCGTGACACGCGATGGACGTTGGACCCGTCGGCCCTCATGACGTAGATGTGGACCTTGAACACGTCCGGCTCTGGCTCGGTGCCTCGCACGAAGGCGATCTCTTTGCCTTTGGGCGAGAAGGCCGGGCCGAAGTCCTGACCGCTGGTAAGCCGCCGGAAACCGCTGCCGTCGGCGCGCGCCAGGACGATGCCGTTGCGGGAGAACGCTATCTTGCCGTTCCTTCCCTCGAACGTCGCGCTCGCCGGTCCCGGCACGGCGAGGATGGCTGCAAGCGACAGCGAGACCAG
>JBOGWZ010000344.1:0-1745 GCA_050694075.1 Actinomycetota bacterium
GGCGCTGAGCAACAACGTGATCACCGCGGCCGAGAGCACCAACGAAACGAGAGCGGGGCCAGGGGCGGCTGCGATGCGCGTCAGCGCCAGGACGATCGCGACGACCTCCAGCACGATCGCGGCCGTACGCGACCACGGCCTCAGCCTCAGGAGTTGCACGACGACGACTACCGTGACTGCCGCGAGCAAGAGAAGAAGGAGCCCCAGACCCGTACGGCGCGTCCGGATCGTCTCTCCCAGGAAGCTCTTCTCGTTGTCGGCAGACGCCGTCAGCAGCGCGATCGACGCCCACACCCCGAGCGCCGCCTTGAGCAGCAGGATGCCGGCCGATACCGTGACCTTGGCCCTCGTACCCGCGCGTTCTCGCAGAGTCATCTATCCCTCCGCGGAGATTCAAGCCCAACGGAACGGCCGTTTCCAGAACCTTCGGATAGGTTCTGCGACGGGTGCGATGAGCTACTCCGATTATCAGTACGAGATCTACCTCGGCGGGCTCTCCGGTCAGAGGCCGGCCTTCCCGATCTCGTTTGTCGATCTCGAACGTGAGGCCCAGGAGGCGATGTCGCCGGAGGCCTGGGGCTACGTCGCCGGCGCCGCGGGCACCGAAGCGACGATGAAGGCCAACCTCGCGGCATTCGCACGCTGGCGGATCCTCCCACGGATGCTGCGAGACGTCTCCGAGAGGGACCTTTCGATCGAGCTCTTCGGGGACAGACTCGACTCCCCCCTGCTGCTCGCTCCCATCGGGGTCCAGTCGATAATCCATCCCGACTCAGAACGCGCGGTGGCGGGCGCCGCGGCCGACGTCGGCGTGCCGATGGTGCTCAGCACGGCGGCGTCCACCTCCATGGAGGATGTCGCCGCGGCCTCGGGCGACAACCTTCGCTGGTTCCAGCTCTACTGGCCGGCCGATCCGAAACTGACGGAGAGCTTCGTGCGGCGCGCGGAGGCCTCCGGCTATCGGGCCATCGTCGTGACGCTCGACACCATGCTCCTCGCATGGCGGCCGCGCGATCTGCAGGGCGCCTTCCTCCCGTTCCTGCAGGGAGTGGGGATCGCGCACTATCTGTCGGACCCGGAGTTCCGCGCGGGTCTGGACAATTCTCCGGAGGAAGATCTGCCGGCGGCGGTGATGCGCTGGGCGCAGGTCTACTCCGATCCCGCCACCACGTGGGACCGGCTGCGTGACCTAAGGACGATGACGAAGCTCCCGCTACTGCTCAAGGGGATCCTGCACCCCGACGACGCGCGCACAGCGGCAGAATCGGACATGGACGGGATCATCGTCTCCAACCACGGGGGACGCCAGGTCGACGGCGCGATCGCGACGCTGGACGCGCTCCCCGAGGTCGTTGCGGCCGTGCCCGGGGGCTTCCCCGTGTTGTTCGACAGCGGTATCCGAGGTGCCGCCGACGCGGTCAAGGCGCTGGCGCTGGGAGCGAGGGCGGTGCTGCTCGGACGTCCCTACGCCTGGGGACTCGCGGTGGGAGGCGAAGACGGCGTGCGCCAGGTGCTGCGCTCGTTCTTGGCTGAGCTCGACCTCACCTTGGCACTTGCGGGGTGCTCGTCGGTCGCAGGACTCGACCCCTCGCTACTGCGTCGTACCTGACCGCCGACATGCATCTCAGCCACCCATACGGGGTTCTCCGCGAACGACGGTGGGCCACAGCGCCCTAGCCGATCCGGCGGCCGCACGCCAGCAGAACCTTGCGACGATAACGCTCCTTGTTCGTGAACCCGTAGGC
>JBOGWZ010000345.1:0-1734 GCA_050694075.1 Actinomycetota bacterium
CAGGTCCCATGCCTCGCGGAGTTGGGGAACGACCGCCGATGCGGAGAACCACGTGGTCATCCCGAGCACGAGCGCGACCGCTATGAAGAAGAGGGTAGTTCCTCGTGTGCGTTCAGCCACGCTCGAGCGGTTCGGTGTAGACGAGAGCGGTGCCGTCGAGGACGACCGCGGAGTCCTGGTTGGTGATCGTCGTGCGCAACCTCGTGATGGGTTTGTCCCCGCGCGCTTCGAGCACCTCGACCTCTGCCGTGATCTCGTCTCCCGGACGCACGGGTGACTTGAAGGCCCAGTCCACGTGCAGGAACACAGTCCCCGGCCCCGGAAGATCCTCCGCCACGACCGCGTTGAGCAGACCGGTCGTCACGCCTCCCTGCACGATGATTCCTCCGAAGCGCGTCTCGGCGGCGAGCTCGGCGTCGTAGTGGAGAGGGTTGCGATCACCCGTCATCTCGGTGAACAGCTCGATATCGCGCGCCGTCACCGTTCGCGTCCTCCGAGCGATCTGCCCCTTCTTCGGCGCGGGCCGACTCATCGAGCGGGCTCAGACGAGCAGCTCGGCTATCTGAACCGTGTTAAGGGCCGCGCCCTTGCGGAGATTGTCGGCGACGCAGAACAGCTCGAGGGCGCGCTCGTCGAACGGATCCTGGCGTATGCGGCCGACGTAGCAGGGATCCCGACCCACGGCCTCCAGCGGGGTCGGGTAACCACCGTGGGCGGGGTCGTCGACGACCTCCACCCCGGCGGCATCTCGCAGCGCGGCGCGCGCCTCGTCCGGAGTGATCGCCCGCTCGAACTCGACGTGGGCCGACACCCCGTGTCCGACCATCGTGGGAACGCGCACGCAGGTGATCGTCAGTGGCAGCTCGGGGAGCCCGAGCACCTTGCGGGTCTCCGCCGCGATCTTCAGCTCCTCTCCCGTGTAGCCGTTGTCGCGCACGGAACCGACCTGCGGGATCACGTTCATGGCCAGCGGGTGGGGCCACACTTCTCCGGGCTCCAGCACCTCTCGTCCCAGCCCCGCGCGGACACCGTCGGGATCCTTCTGGAGAACGTCGATCTGATCCCAGAGCTCGTCCACCCCCGCCTTGCCGGCCCCCGACGCAGCCTGGTACGACGAGGCGATCACGCGACGCACCGACGCGGCGTGGTGCAGCGCTCCCAGAGGCACGACGAGGGCGAGCATCGTGCAGTTCGGACTGGCGATGATCCCCTTCGGACGATCGCCCACCGCGTGGGGATTCACCTCGGGAACCACCAGCGGGACATCCGGATCCAGCCGGAACGCGGCGGAATTGTCCACGACTATCGGGCCGCGCCCCGCGGCGACCGGGGCCCACTCCGCCGCTACCTCGTCCGGCACGTCGAAGAACGCAACGTGGGCGCCGTCGAACACCTCGGGTGCGAGCAGGCGGACCTCGACCTCCCCGCCTCGAAACGGGAGCCGGAGTCCCGCCGAACGCGAAGACGCCACCGGCACCAGCTCGTCGACCGGAAAGTCGCGCTGCTCGAGTATCGACAGGATCGCGCGACCGACCGCGCCGGTCGCTCCGACGACCACCGCCCTCACGAGCTCTCTCCCTTGAGGGCCCTGAGCTCGTCGGTGACGTTCGGGGGGTGCTCCTCGCGGTAGATCACGTCGGTGGAGAGCCGGAAACGGTCGTGGATCGCCTGGACCGCGCCTTCGACGTCACCGGCGCGCACGACGCAAGACACGCGGATGGACGAGGTAGAGAT
>JBOGWZ010000346.1:0-1695 GCA_050694075.1 Actinomycetota bacterium
CCCGGCGACTGCTCACCGTCGCGCAGCGTTGTGTCGAAAATCGATACGCCGGCTACTTCCGGATCCACGGCATCATCTCCCGCAGTCTCGCTCCGACCTCTTCGATCGGATGGGCGGCCTGACGCGTGCGCTCCGCGTCGAGGACGGGGGTCCCGGCGCGATTCTCGAGAACCCATTCGCGCGCGAACGAACCGGAGCGAACGTCCTCCAGGATCGAGCGCATCGCCTCCTCCACCTCGGCACCGATCACCTCTCGCCCCCGGGTGAGGTCGCCGAACTCGGCGGTGTCGGAGATGGCGCGGCGCATCTTGGTGAAACCCCCTTCGTAGAGGAGGTCGACGATGAGCTTGAGCTCGTGGAGGCATTCGAAGTAGGCGATCTCGGGCTGATAGCCCGCCTCCACGAGCGTCTCGAAGCCGGCCTGGATGAGTCGGGAGACCCCACCACACAGCACCGCCTGCTCGCCGAAGAGGTCGGTCTCGGTCTCCTCCGCGAACGTGGTCTCGATCACGCCGGCGCGCGCGCAGCCGAGTCCGTGTGCGTAGGCGAGCGCGCGGGTCCGAGCCCGGCCGGTTGCGTCGTGGTGCACGGCCACGAGCGCCGGGGTCCCGATGCCCTCCTCGAAGGTGCGGCGGACCAGCGGCCCGGGCGCCTTGGGTGCCACCATGACGACGTCGCACTCGTCCGGCGGGCGGATCTGCCCGAAGTGGATGTTGAAGCCGTGCGCGAACAGCAGCGCGGCCCCCGGCTTGAGGTTCGGCTCGATCCCCTCCCGGTAGACCAAGGCCTGATGCTGGTCGGGGACGAGCATCGCGGCGAGGTCGGCGTCCGAACAGGCCTCGTGCAGCGAGGCGACGCTGAGACCGTCGGTCTCGGCGCATTCCCATGAATCGGAGTCCTTGCGGAGGCCGACGACAACGTCGAGGCCGGAGTCCCTCAGGTTGAGCGCGTGCGCTCGTCCCTGCGAGCCGTAGCCGATGACGGCGATCCGCGCCCCCGAGAGCTCCTCGAGGGGAGCGTCCTTCTCGTAGTAGATCGTGGCCATGCCTTCTCCTCTCCTCAACGACTGCTCGCTGAATCCCGCGGGGCGCTTGACGCGACGGCGACTGGCACGGGCCGGATCACGGGAGCCTTGAGCCCGGCGGAGCCGCGGCAGAGCGCGATGCGGCCCGTGCGCGCGAGCTCGACGATCCCGTAGGGGCGCAGCAGCTCCTCGAGCGCGGAAACCTTGTCGGGTACGCCGGTGACCTCGACGATCAGCGCATCGGGGTCGACGTCGACGACCTTGGCGCGGAAGATCTCTACGATCTCGAGCACCTCGGCGCGCTTGCCGGAGCCGACGCCTACCTTCATCAGCGCCAGCTCACGTTCTACCGAATAGTCGTGGGGCAGCTCTGCTATGCGCAGCACGTTGATCAACTTGTGGAGCTGTTTCGTGATCTGCTCGAGCGGTTTCCCCTCGACGTGAACGACGATCGTCATGCGCGACACCGCAGGATCCTCTGTCTCGCCGACCGCCAGCGAATCGATGTTGAAGCCGCGACGAGCGAACAGGCTCGCTATGCGCGCGAGCACCCCAGGGCGATTCTCGACAAGCACGGAAAGCGTGTGTGTGGCCATCGCTACGCTCCCAATCCGCCAAACGCGAAGTCGCTTCCCTGCTGCGCGATTGGCGCGGGGGGCCGCTCGCCGGCC
>JBOGWZ010000347.1:0-1682 GCA_050694075.1 Actinomycetota bacterium
GTATCCAGCGGCCGTGCGATCGCGTAGTTCTTGGGGATCAGCTCCGCCACGACCATCTCCACGGCGGTGGCCAGCGCCAGGGCCAGGGCGACGGAGATCGCCAGGGCCGTCGCCTCCGGAGCCCCCACCGCCTCGATCGCGGGTTGCAGGGCGCGGCCGATCGTCGGCTCGGCCAAAAATCCGACGACGAGAGAGGTCACGGTGATGCCGAGCTGTGCCCCCGAGAGTTGGAAGGACAGCGACCTCAGCGCGGCGAGCGCGTTGCGGGCGCGCCGGTCGCCTTCCTCCGCCCGCCGCTCCACCGCGTTTCGGTCGACCGCGACGAGGGCGAACTCGGCGAAGACGAAGAAACCGTGCAGCAGGATGAGGAGAAGCACGGCCGCAAGGCCGAGGGCGATCTCTATGGAGACCCCACCACCGGCAGCAGCCGAAGGTTCGTCCAGCTCATGCCGAATATCATCCCCCTGATGACCGGCATCTCAATGGACACCATCGTCAACCTGTGCAAGCGGAGGGGGATCGTGTTTCCCTCCTCCGAGATCTACGGCGGTCTGCGCTCTGCGTGGGACTGGGGGCCGCTCGGCGTCGAGCTCAAGCGCAACGTCAAGGAGCAGTGGTGGCGGGCCGTGGTGCATCTGCGGGACGACGTCGTCGGGCTGGAGGCATCGATCCTGATGCGGCCCCAGGTGTGGGAGGCGTCGGGTCACGTCGAGACGTTCACCGATCCTCTGGTCGAATGCACGAACTGCCACAAGCGTTTTCGGGCCGACCACATCAAGGCCGAGAAGCCGTGCCCGGAATGCGGGCAGGGACCCTCGTGGACCGAGCCGCGTCAGTTCAACCTCATGTTCAAGACGTACATGGGCCCGGTGGAGGACTCCGCCCACATCGCCTATCTCAGGCCCGAGACCGCTCAGGGGATGTTCGTCGACTTCCTCACGGTTCAGCAGGCGTCTCGCAGGAGGGTCCCGTTCGGCATCGCCCAGATCGGAAAGTCGTTCCGCAACGAGATCACTCCGGGCAACTTCGTGTTCCGGACCCGCGAGTTCGAGCAGATGGAGATGGAGTTCTTCGTCAAGCCCGGCACCGACGAGGAGTGGCACGACTACTGGCTCAACGAGCGCATGAGCTGGTACCTCGGGCTCGGCATGCGCGAGGGGAAGCTCAGGCTCCGCGAGCACGGAGCGGAGGAGCTATCCCATTACGCGAAGCGCACCTTCGACATCGAGTACGACTTCCCGGACATGGGTTGGTCCGAGATAGAAGGGATCGCCAACCGCACCGACTTCGACCTCAAGGCACACTCTGCGCGCTCGGGTCAGGACCTCTCTTACTTCGACCCCGATACCGAGGAACGGTTCGTGCCTTACGTGATCGAGCCGGCGGTTGGCGTCGAGCGCATCGCGCTCGCGTTCCTCATAGATGCCTACCGGGAGGAGGAGGCTCCCACCGCCGAGGGCAAGATGGAGAAGCGAACGGTGCTGCGGCTGGACAGGCGTCTCGCGCCGGTGAAAGTGGCGGTGTTGCCGCTATCCAAGCACGCCGACCTCACTCCAGTGGCCGAGAAGGTCGCCGCCGACATCCGGCCGCATCTGGTCACGGACTTCGACGTGGCCCGCGCGATCGGACGCCGCTACCGCCGTCAGGATGAGATCGGCACTCCCTACTGCGTCACGATCGAT
>JBOGWZ010000348.1:0-1659 GCA_050694075.1 Actinomycetota bacterium
CGGGAAACTTGATGAGGATCAAGATGTTCTCGAACGCCAGCCTCTTCCCGATCGCCCCCGCCGCAAGGAGGAGCGCAGCCGTGCCTTTCGCCTGCGACATGCAGATGGTGGCCACCGGGGCGGATAACGCTTGCATGGTGTCGTAAACGGCGAGAAAGGCTCCGGCAGAGCCCCCGGTCGAGTTGATGTAGAGCCGAATCTCGGAGCGCGGGTCCCCCGAGCTGAGAAGCAGCATCTCGCCGATCAGCTCGCCCGCCGCCTCGTCGTCGAGGGGCCCTCCCAGCAACAGGATGCGCTGGTCGAGCAGACGTTGCCTGAGCGCGTTGCCATCCTCGCCCTTCGGCCAAGACATCACAGGCCCATGCTCAGGTTCGGCGCTCATGGCTCTCCATCGTAGCCATGCTGCGTTCTCTTTCCGACTAACGTATCGGCCTTGAACCCCATCTACGTCGCCGTCGTCGGAGCCGGCGAGGCGGACGAGGAAATCGCGCGTCTCGCCGAAGAGGTGGGCCAAAGGCTCGCCCAAGCCGGCGCGCTCGTCGTGTGTGGGGGCCTGGGAGGCGTGATGGAGGCCGCGTGCAGGGGGGCGAAGTCCGCGGGCGGCACCACCATCGGCATACTGCCCGGTTCGGATCGTTCCGGTTGCAACGCCTTTCTCGACGTTGCGATCCCCACGGGGATGGGCGAGACCCGCAACGCCCTGATCGTGCGCGCGGCCGACGTCGTGATCGCGGTGGGGGGTGAGTACGGGACGTTGTCGGAGATCGCGTTCGCGCTAAAGACCGGAACCCCTGTGGTTGGTATCCGAGCGTGGGAGCTCGTCAGGGACGGCGAGACCGTCGAGGCGTTCGAGCGAGCGACCTCTGCCGATGAGGCGGTCGACAAGGCCCTCTCGCTGGCGCGCTGAGCTCGGCTACGGAAAGCTGGCCCACTCGAAGTGCATGCCGTCGGGTATCAACCACCGGCCGCCCCACGTGAAACCCCATCTCTCCATGATCTCGACCAGGCGCCGGTCCTGATCGGGCTTGGTCCCGAACACGTTCTCTGCGACGTTGACGTCGATCGCGATGCCCCATGAGTGATGAGACAGCCGCCCCCCGGGATCGCGATCGATGAAGCGAGGGCTGTAGCACCCTCCGTAGTGCGCCGGATCCAGCATCTGTGACAGCCCTGCGGCGACGGCCTCCCGAAGCGCCGTGCGGAGCTGAGGGATCACACTCCGGTGACAGCTCACCTCACCGATGACGGGGACTTGGGCGGTCACGATGTTCTCGCGCACCCAGCGAGGATCGATGGCGAGAGATCCGGTGGAGAGGGGGCGAGCCGAGAACTCTCCGAACACCTTCTTGAGCACAAGCTGCGGAAGCACGGCGTCCCCGTAACGAAGGAACGGGGTCTCACCCTGTGCGCGCACCCGCGCGACCTGGTCCGGAACCAGCAGCGAGCGGACCGCTCGCTCGACCGCGGCCCTCGCCCCCGGCCGCTTCAGCCGCACGAGCACGAAGCGATCGGCCCTGTCCCACGCGCCGGGCACCGGCCCGCCCATCAAGGCCTCGTAGCCGTTGGCCGTCTCGTCGGTGACCGCTCCGGTCACGGTGACCGCGCGATCGATCAGTTGGATCGTCGATCCCGGTGCGGTGCGCCGGAGCTCCGCCGAGG
>JBOGWZ010000349.1:0-1657 GCA_050694075.1 Actinomycetota bacterium
GGCCCGGCGGACCCTCGTGGCTGACTCGTGACCTTCCACGAGCTCCTGTCCGACTACGTCACGCCGCTGACCTTCGCGAGCCTCGCCGTCGTCGCCTTCATCCGGTGGCGACGACTAGGGGGAGCGGTCAGGGCGTGGGTGGCCGCGACCTTCGGGGTCATCGGGTGGGTCGTGATCGTCGCTTTGTTCTTGCCGGAAGACTCGACCAGCACCGTGGTTCAGTGGGTCGAGAGGATCAACCTGGCGATCCTTCCGCTCTTCCCCTACTTCCTCTATCGGTTCGCTCTTTCTTTCTTCTCTCGGGTTCCCTGGTTCTGGTGGCTCGCGCACATCCTCACGGCGGCGGCCATCGTTGGCGCGCTGGCTCTACCGGATCTCCCCGACGAGGGGGAGCCGCGTTCCACGGCCTTCAACTTGTACATCCAGCTTCTGCTCGTCCAGTGGGTGGTGATCTCCGGATGGGTCGCGGTGCGCTTGTGGCGCGGAGGCCGCGGCCAGCCGACGATCTCGCGCCGGCGGATGCGCACACTCGCGCTGGGAGCGGCGGGGCTTGCGGCGGCGCTCGTGCTTGCCGGCGAGGCGCGGACGGAGGAAGAAGGTTCGGCGGTGGAGATCCTTGTGCAGCTCTTGGCCTTGGGCAGCGCCGGGATGTTCCTGCTCGGTTTCGCTCCGCCCGGGTTAGTGCGGGCGTGGTGGAGACGGCAAGAGGTATCGAAGGCCCGTGCCGTCGAGGCGGCCTTGATGGAGGCCCTGACCGCGAGCGACGTGGCGGTTGCCCTTCTCCCGCACGTATCGCAGCTGGCGGGGGGGCGTGGCTCCCTGCTTGTCGACGAGCGCGACCGACTGATCGGCCACGATGGCCTGACCGAGCCCGAGGCGACGGAGCTGGCACAGGTGCTGGCCGCGGGACAGGGTGAGGTGTCCGACCCCTACCGAGACCTCGGCACGGTGTTCGCGGTTCCGATGCGTGCGGGATCTCTGGTGGTGGTTACCAGCCCCTTGGCGCCTTACTTCGGGCTGGAGGAGACGGAGCTACTGCAGAACATCGCGTTCTTGGCCGACCTCGCACTTGCCCGGACCGAGCTCTACGAGCAGCAGCGGGAGCGGCGCCGGCAGCTCGCGGAAGCGGAAGCCATCGCCCACCTCGGCAGCTGGGAGTGGGACCTCGAGACAAATCGCATTTCGTGGTCGGACGAGATGTACGGCCTCACGGGCGTCGCTCGCGAGACGTTCGAGCCGAGCTACGAGAGTTTCATGGCGTGCGTGCATCCCGACGATCGCGACCTCCTGGCGCGGGTCACGGAGCAGGCTCTGCAGGATCGCGAGTCCGTCAGCGTCGAGTATCGCGTCGTGCGACCGAATGGGGCCGTGGTCGTCGTACAGGGACAGGCCCGGGTGATGCTCGACCGGCGCGGCAAGGTTACAAAGATGATGGGGACCGCGCAGGACGTCACCGAGCGGAAGAGGCACGAGGATTTCCGCGATCGGTTCATCGCGAACGCCGCGCACGAGATGAGGACGCCGCTCGCCGCCCTTCTCGGGTTCTTAGAGGTGTTGGCCAAACGACGCCACGATCTCCCCGCCGAGAAGATAGAGATGATGATGGATGCGATCACTCGCTCGGGCGAGCGCCTTACCACCCTTCTCAACAATCTGC
>JBOGWZ010000350.1:0-1654 GCA_050694075.1 Actinomycetota bacterium
GCTCGCCGCAGGCCGGCGCGGAGAAAGAAGACGACGGCTCGCCGCAGGCCGGCGCGGAGAAGGAAGACGACGGCTCGCCGCAGGCCGGCGCGGAGAAAGAAGACGACGGCTCGCCGCAGGCCGGCGCGGAGAAAGAAGACGACGGCTCGCCGGAAGCCGGCGCGGAGAAAGAAGACGACGTCTCGCCGGAAGCCGGCGCGGAGAAGGCCTACGGGGCGCAAGAAGACCACGGCGCGGCGCAAGCCGGCGCGTCGTAAGAAGACGACGGCTCGCCGGAAGCCGGCGCGCAGGAAGACGACGCGACGCAAGGGCACGGCGCGGCGTAAGACCTCCCGAAGCAGATAGCGCGCCTGGGGGCCCCCTAGGATGGGGTCGGTGAGGCGATACCTGGTGAGGGGGCCCGCCCGGCTCGAGGGCGAGGTCCACATCAGCGGAGCCAAGAACTCCGCGCTCAAGCTGATGGCCGCCTCCCTGCTGATCCCTGGGGAGGTGGTGCTCGAACGCGTCCCGAACATCACCGACGTCGCGCTGATGATGCAGGTGCTCGAGCGCTTGGGCGCACGCGTGAGCCTCGAAGGGAACCGGCTCGTCGTCGAGTCATCCGGAGGCCTTTCCGAGGAGACGCCATACGAGCTCGTGACGAAGATGCGCGCGTCGATACAGGTGCTGGGGCCACTGCTCGCGCGACTGGGACGCGCGCGGGTGGCCCTGCCGGGCGGAGACGCGATCGGATCACGCCCGATCGATCTTCACGTGCGCGGCCTCGAGATGATGGGGGCGAAGTTCCACGCCGAGCACGGTTACGTCGAGGGTGTTGCGGACCGTCTGCGAGGGACGCGCATCCTGCTCGAGTTCCCGTCGGTGGGAGCGACGGAGACCATCCTGATGGCGGCCGTGACCGCGGAGGGAACGACCACGGTAGAGAACGCAGCGCGGGAGCCCGAGCTCCAGGACCTCGCGGCATTCCTCAACGAGGCGGGCGCGCGGATAGTTGGTGCGGGCACACCGTCGGTGGTGATCGAGGGTGTCCCCGAGCTCTCTTCGGTCAGTCACGAGATCATCCCGGATCGGATCGAGGCCGGTACCTTCGCCATCGCCGCGGTGGCGACGTGCGGGAGCGTCACGCTCACCGACCTGCGTCCCGGCCATCTCGAGCTGCCCCTTCAGAAGCTGTCGGACGCGGGGGCCGAGATCACCCGCGGCGACGGCGAGGTGCGCATCGCGATGTCCCGCCGGGCCGAGGCGCTCGATCTCGTTACGCTTCCGTACCCGGGGTTCCCCACCGACCTGCAGCCCACCATGATGGTGCTTCTCACGAGGGCGGACGGGTCGTCGATCGTGACCGAGAACGTGTTCGAAGCTCGCTTCTTGTTCGTGGACGAGCTCAACCGGATGGGGTCTCAGATCCGCGTCGAGGGTCACCACGCGGTGATTCGAGGCGTCGACCGACTGACCGGGGCGCCGGTCAGGGCCCCCGACATCCGGGCGGGGGCCGCGCTCGTGCTCGGGGGACTCTGCGCGGAGGGCTACACGCACGTCTACGACGAGCCGTGCCACATCCAGCGGGGATACGAGGACTTCACGGGCAAGCTCGTCGGGCTGGGGGCCGACGTGGCCCTCGAGAAGTCGTAGCCGTTTTGTCTGCACATCCCGG
>JBOGWZ010000351.1:0-1639 GCA_050694075.1 Actinomycetota bacterium
GCTCGCCCTCGTCACGAGCCCGTCCGGCGTGGCGCAGACGGCCGCCGACCTGTGCGGGCTGACCACGCTCGACGCCACGGTGCAGATCGGAGCCGACGGACGGCTCGAATGCGGGCCGGGCCAGCCCGTCGTCGTGCGCGAGGACCTCGCCACCGCCAAAGGCGGGCGGCAGGCCCGCCGGCAGTCGCTGCTCTCGTTCTTCTCGATCGCCGACGTCCAGCTCGCCGACGAGGAGTCTCCGGTGCGCGGCGAGTGGGCCGACAAGTGCCCACCGGACTCGCCGATCAGCGACTCCGCGTGGCGGCCGCACGAGACGATGGTCCCGCATCTCATGAACGCGCACGTGCGCGCGGCGAACCTGATCGCCCAGTCCGGGAGCCCGGTGCTCGGCTCGGCCTTCGACTTCGTGATCGGGCTCGGTGACCTCGCCGACAACCAGCAGTACAACGAGATCCGATGGATCATCGACCTCTTCGACGGCAACAAGCTTGTCGACCCCGACTCCGGAGCGGACGGCTACGACGGCGTGCAGGCGCAGGATCCCGATGGGTTCGACGGCGAGCCGGTCGCGAGCCCGACGGGTGAGAAGATCCTGGACCTTGCGAACGAGCCGTTCTGGGCCGAGGGGCTCGGGGCACTCGATTGGTACAGCCTCCCGGGCAACCACGACGTCAAGGTGCAGGGCACGATCCCCGACGACAACCCCACGTGGCGCAACCTCACGCGCGCCTACGTCCAGGGGCACCTGAAGATCATGGACCTGGCCCCCGACTACCAGGCGCGGTTGTGCGAGGGCGACTTCACGGTGTTCGAGGACATCTTCAGCGACCCCGCGAACGCCGGCACGACCAAGGTCATCCCGGCGGATCCAAAACGGATGCTCCTGTACCGCAGCGACGAGGCGAAGAAACCCGGCGACGAGGACGCGTGCGTCGCGCTCACGGGCAACGAGATCTGCAGGTCGTCGTGGGTAGAGGAGCATTTCACCACCTCCGGCACGCCGGCCGGCCACGGATACGGAGAGGGGCGCTGCACCGACGAGAACGGAGAGCTGCTCGAGCGCGCGTGCTACTCGTTCGATCGAAACCGGTTCCACTTCATCGGGCTCGACTCGAACCCGGAGGAGGGATTCGAGTCGGGCAACATCGACGAGGCGCAGTTCGACTGGCTCGAGCGGGAGCTGATCGCCAACTCCGGCGCCTACTTCGACGAGAACGGAACGAAGATCACGAACCCGGACGCCACCGACAGGCTGATCGTCGTGTTCACGCACCACACGATCTCGTCGATGGACAACACCGGGTTCCCACCGGGCAGCTCGAGCGGCAAGTCGGGAGAGGAGCTGATCGAGCTCTTGCTGCGCTTCCCCAACGTGATCCTGCAGGCGGACGGACACACGCATCAGAACAAGATCTGGGCGCACGAGAACTCGGAGCTGGGCACCGGCTACTGGGAGGTCAACACCTCGGCGATCGCCGACTATCCGCACCAAAGTCGCACGATCGAGGTGGCGAACAATCGCGACGGGACGCTTTCCATCTTCGCGGTCGTTTTCGACGCCGCCTCCCCGCCCGACGTGCGCGCGTTCGACTGGGCCACCGGCGATCCGACCGACGAGACGGCCCTCGGGGGCGCGGCC
>JBOGWZ010000352.1:0-1636 GCA_050694075.1 Actinomycetota bacterium
GCCTCACTGGTTCCCCCGGGCCCCCTCCTTTCGGCGTGGGAGCGGCCTTCGCCTTGGCCTCGGGAACCGTTCTTTCGGGAACCGCCGCGGTCTCCGCCCTGGTCGCCGGGATCTCCTCTTCCACCTGCGTCTCGGCGGTCGCCGCAGGCGCGGCGGGCTCTGCCGGCTCCTCGGGGGTCTCGACGCGGGCGGCGGTGGGTGCGGCGGTCGGAGCTTTCGGCGCGGCCGCGGGCTGGGTGACCTCCGCAAGCGGAGCGCCGGGAAGAAGCGCGCCATCCTCGAGGGCAGGCGGGGGCAGCACGGTCTCCATCCAGTCCGACAGCCGCTCTTTCTCGTGGGTCATCTCTCGGATGTCGTACTCCGCGAACTCGAACTCGCGGCTCCAGAACAACGCGTCGTACGGACACACCTCGACGCAGATACCGCAGTACATACAGAGCGCGAAGTCGATCGCGAAGCGATCGAGGACGTTGCGCTTTCGAGGGCGCCCTCCCTCCCGCTTGGGCGGCAGGGTCTCTTTGTGAGAGTCGATGTAGATGCACCAGTCGGGGCACTCGCGTCCGCACAGCATGCAGACGGTGCAGTTCTCCTCCTTGAGCGCGATCACCCCGCGCGTCCGAGGCGCGAGGTCCTGTTTCTCGTCCGGATACTCGATCACGTTCGCCCTGGCGCGCTTGAACAGGTGCTTGAACGTCACGCCCATCGACTTCATGAGCCCGATCCCATAACCGCGCTTCCTCGCCTGTTCGAGCCTGTGCCTCTGGTGGTCTATCGCCATGGCTTCTGCCTCATGAGTAGAGGACCCACGCGCCGGTCACCATGATCAGAACGAGCGAGCCGGGGATCAGGAACGTCCATCCGAACTTCTGCAGCTGATCTTCCCTGAGCCGCGGCATCGAGAAGCGGACCCACAGAAGGAAGAACACCATGAACGCGAACTTGACGAAGAACCAAACCAGCCCCGGAACCACATCCAGTGGTCCCCACGGGACGAGCGGCATGTAACCGCCCAGGAACAGCACTGCTCCGATCGCCGCGAACGCGAGCAGGTGTGCCATCTCCGCGAAGAAGTAACCGAAGATGAAGCGCATCCCCGTGTACTCCGTGAAGGGTCCTGTGATGATCTCCGACTCCGCCACGGGCATGTCGAAAGGCTGCACCGACATCTCGGCCATCGCGCCGGCAACGAACACGACGAACAGCGCGAACCCGAGACCGGGAGGCCAGATCAGAAAGGGCCACTCCTGCGCCTCTGTGATCTCCACGAGCGACAGCGACCCCGCGAGCATCGCGATCGCGGAGGCGGCGAACACGATAGGGAGCTCGTAGGCGATCAGCTGCGCGGCCGACCTCAGGGCCCCGATTAATGCGTACTTGTTCGCCGACGACCACCCCGCCATCAGCACCCCGATCGTCGAGACCGACGAGATCGCCAGTAGGTAGAACAACCCCACGTCGAGGTTCTCGACTATCAGGCTCCTGTCGACCGGGATCACGAGGTACACGAGAAGGATCGGGACGAAGATGATCGCCGGGGCGATCGAGAACACGAACTTGTCGGCCTTCGCGGGAATGATGTCCTCCTTGTAGAGGAACTTGATGCCGTCGGCCAGCGTCTGGGCCCAGCCATGGAACC
>JBOGWZ010000353.1:0-1622 GCA_050694075.1 Actinomycetota bacterium
CCCTACGATCGACTCGCGGGCCGTTCCTTCAGGAGAGGCCAACAACGCCGTCTCCGTATCTTCACCACCCTGGTCGCGGCAGCAGGTCTCTCCGGCGCGCTCGCGCTCTTCTCGGGCGGTGGCATGTGGGAGATCAACCTCGCTCTCGACGCGTCTCTCGCCCTCTACATCGCGCTGCTGTTGGAGGCGAAGAGGCGACGCGAGGAGCGCGAGAGGAAGGTTCACAGCATGGCTCCCCGCCGCCCCGAGGTGTCCTTCGAGGGGCGCGCCCACGCCTACGGAGGCGAGCCCTTCTAGGTAACCTCCGGGTATGGAACTCAACGAGCTTGCCGCCGGATTGCGCGAGGAGTTCGACGCACGCACGGCCGCCCGAGAGCGGAGCATGGCATCGAGCCGTAACGCGATCCGAGCGTGCGGCAACGCCATCCGAGCGATGCACCGCTACGAGGTGGAAGACGCCTCCAAGCTCCTCGAGGAAGCACAGGGTTGCGTCGATGACGGACGCGCCGCGCTCGAGGGTTTCCCCGACATCCTCCATGCCGGCTTCGTTCACGACGCGGAGAAGGAGCTGGCGGAGGCCCGCATCACGTACGCGCTGGTGACGGGAGCGCCGTTCCCGACCCCGCAGGAGCTGGGATTGTCGGCGACCGCGTTCCTCAAGGGGATGGCCGAGGCCATCGGTGAGATAAGACGACACATCCTCGACCTGATGCGGCATCACGAGCTGAAGCGCTGCGAGGAGCTTCTCGGCGCGATGGACGACATGTACTACGTGCTCGTGTCGATGGACTATCCGGACGGCATCACCTACGGGCTGCGACGCCTGACCGACGTGGCGCGCTCGATAATCGAGCGCACGCGCGGAGACTTCACGACGTCGTCGATCCAAAGCTCGTTGCGCGATGCACTCGAGGAGCACGCCTCTCATCTCGAAGGGCGATGAAGCCAAGCCAATCCCGGGTTGCGTTCACGCTTCTTGTGGTCGCGTCGGTGGCGACCTTGGTGCTGACGGTCACGGGGTGTGACGAGACGGCCGGTTCCTTCGGGGATGCGCGCGGCGACGTGGATGTGGAAGAAGGCCCCGGGGCGCCCAGGGGCGTTGCCGTCGCCGACATCATCGGCGCCGAGGTGAACGGCGACGACTCGGAGGTGGTGTTCGAGCTGCACCTCGGCGCGTCGGTGGAGGGCAACAGACCCGCGGGCGCGCTCACCGTGCGCTGGGACGTGATCAGGAATGGCGAGTTCACGTGGATCGTCACCGCCGACCTCGGCCCCCGACCGTTCGCCGCGCTGATCTCTCAGCGGACCGATTACGGCGCGTCGACGCTCGACGGCACCCTTCCCGGGGGCATCGCGGTCGACGGGGACCAAGTGAGCGTCACGATTCGCACCCAGGATCTGCCGGCGTGGCCGGGCGAGTTCGACTGGTGGGTCAGGACGACGCTGGACTCGGATCGAACCGACCCGCTGTCGCCCGTCGCCGAAGACCGCGCTCCCGAGGGTGACGCGGGCCACTTCGCGCCGTGACTCGGGAATGGGCGAGCGGGGGCCGGAAGTTAAGATGAACGATTCCTGGGCCAGTAGCTCAGCTGGTAGAGCGCACCCCTCGCACGGGTGAGGTC
>JBOGWZ010000354.1:0-1370 GCA_050694075.1 Actinomycetota bacterium
TCGCCCCGCGAACCGTCGAGGTCGACGGGCGGAGGTTCTCTGCCCGCCGAGGGATCGTGCTCGCGACCGGCACCGAGCCAGCGCTTCCTCCGATCGAGGGGTTGGACTCGGTCGATTACTGGACCAATCGCGACGCGATCGAAGCCAAGGACGTTCCCGGCTCGATCGTGATCGTCGGCGCGGGCCCGATCGGACTCGAGCTCGGGCGGGTGTTCAGGCGGTTCGGCTCGGAGGTCGCATTCGTCGAGCTGTTCGACCACGCGCTCGCCTACGACGAACCTGAGATCGGCGCGGCGGTAGCCGATGTGCTGGCCGACGAGGGCATCGAATTGCACATCGGAGTGAGCGCACAGCGCGTCGTGGCTCAAGACGGAGGTGTGGAGATCGAGCTGAGCAACGGCCACAAGCTGTCGGCCGAACGGATCCTGGTTGCGACCGGCCGCAGAGCCAATCTCTCCGGACTGGGCCTTGAAGCCTTGGGACTCCAACCCGACGCGCACGCGATCGAGGTTGACGGGCACATGCGTGCCGGCGACGGCCTGTGGGCGGTCGGCGACATCACCGGCAGGGGCCAGTTCACGCATGTCGCCGTTTACCAGGGGCGCATCGCCGCGGCCGACATCCTGGGCGAGAAGCACGCGACGGCTGATTACCGGGCGGTGCCTCGGGTGACTTTCATGGATCCCGAGGTAGCTGCAGTTGGGCTCACCGCACAAAAGGCTCACGAGCAGGGCATCAATGTGCGGGTCGGGCTGACCGAAACCAAGACCTCGGCGCGCGGCTGGATCCATGGCCCCGGCGCAGAGCACGGCGTCATAAAGCTCGTGGCCGATAGCGAACACAAGGTCCTCGTCGGCGCCTCGGTGATGTCACCGGGAGCCGGTGAGGTCATCGGGTTTCTGGGCCTGGCGATAGCCGAGCGGGTGCCCATCACTCGCCTGCGCGAGCTCATCTACCCCTACCCAACCTTCGTTCGAGGCGTCGAGGACGCTCTCCGCCAACTGTCCGAGTCGTAAATGACGCCATCACTTAGAGCACGAGTGCGTCCGTATCTATGATGAGCCAGCACCACTTCTCACGGACAAGAGGATGAGCGGGACGCGCCGCCGTCAAGAGGCGCGCCTCGCGTCACGCAGATCGGCGCGCAGAAGAAGCCTCCTCCTGACGGCGGGGGCGGCGGGGGCGGTCGCCCTCGTGGGTGCTGCTGCGCTCTTTGGGGGGCCGCGTGGCGGCGCGACCGTCGAAGGCACGGCCGCGCTCGGCGCGCCCGTACCGGAGGTCCGTCTCACCGACTTCGAGGGGCAGGAATTCTCGCTGGAGGAATACAAAGGGCGGCCCGTGGTCGTGAACTTCTGGGCATCGTGGTGCCC
>JBOGWZ010000354.1:1380-1620 GCA_050694075.1 Actinomycetota bacterium
CTTCTGCGCCGCAGAGATGCCCGATTTCGAGAAGGTCCACCGATCGGTTGCCGACGACGTCGCGTTCCTAGGCATCGACCAATGTGAGAGCTGTCAAGGCGGGAGCGCGGATGCGGCTCGGGAACTGGCCCGAGAGACCGGCGTCACCTACCGGCTGGCAGAGGACCCCGACGGCTCGGTGTTCGTCGCCTTCGGCGGTTCATCGATGCCGACCACGGTTTTTATCGACGCAGAAGGGCG
>JBOGWZ010000355.1:0-1618 GCA_050694075.1 Actinomycetota bacterium
CTCGACCGTCGGCGCCGCCACCGCGACGGACGGGGCGAGCCCGGAGACGAGGGTCGCGGCCGCGATAAAGACGACCCCTAGGCGGGCAGCGAGCATGGGGAACCTCCCAGTTCAGGTGGATTTCCCTAGAACTTCGCCGTGGGGACGGCGCCCCCCTCCCTCGCCTACAGCGTTAAGGCGTCACCCCCGTGGGAAACCGAGGTCCACGCCGGAGGTCTCCTCGGGCCAGCGACTCACCACCACCTTCTGACGAGTGTAGAAGCGCACACCCTCGGCACCGTGGACGTGGGCATCGCCGAACAGCGACTGCTTCCAGCCACCGAACGAGTAGAAGGCCATGGGGACGGGGATCGGCACGTTGACCCCGACCATGCCGACCTCGATGTCCTCCTGGAACTTTCGGGCGGCGGCGCCGTCGCGCGTGAAGATCGCGGTGCCGTTGCCGAACGGATTCGAGTTGATCAGCGAGACCGCTTCCTCGAACGAGGCGGCGCGCACCAGCACCAACACCGGACCGAAGATCTCGTCTTTGTAGACCGTCATCTCGGTGGTAACCCGATCGAATAGGCACGGTCCCAAGAAAAAGCCTCGGCCCCCCTCCACTTCCAGGTCGCGCCCGTCCACGACGAGCTCCGCCCCCTCGTTGATCCCGGTCTCGATGTAAGAGAGCACCTTGTCGCGGTGCTCACCCGTCACGAGAGGCCCCATCTGCGCCTGCGGATCGTCGCCCGGAGCGACAACGAGACGAGTGATCCGCTCCTTAAGCGCAGAGACGAGGGCATCCCCCGCCTCTCCCACCGCGACCACTGCGGAGATCGCCATGCACCTCTGCCCGGCAGAACCGTAGCCGGCGCTCACCGCGGAGTCGGCGGCCGTCTCGATGTCGGCGTCGGGCATCACGACCATGTGGTTCTTCGCGCCCCCGAGGGCCTGAACCCGCTTTCCGTTGCTCGCCGCGGTCTCGTAGATGTGGCGAGCGACCGGAGTGGAGCCCACCGAGCTCACGGCCGCGATCTCCGGGTGCGACAGCAGTGCGTCGACCGCGACCCTGTCCCCGTGAACGACGTTGAAGACCCCGTCCGGGAGGCCCGCCTCACCTAGCAGCCCGGCCATGAGGTTGGCGGCGGATGGATCCTTCTCCGACGGTTTGAGCACGAACGCGTTTCCGCACGCAAGAGCGATCGGGTACATCCACATCGGCACCATCACGGGGAAATTGAAGGGCGTGATCCCCGCTACGACCCCGAGCGGTTGTCTGATCGAGTAGGTGTCCACCCCGTTCGATACGTTCTCGGAGAACTCTCCCTTCAGCAGGTGCGGGATGCCGCACGCGAACTCGACCACCTCGAGCCCTCTCTGTACCTCTCCCAGCGCGTCTGCGGTGGTCTTGCCGTGCTCCGAGGTTATGGCACGCGCCAGATCGTCGCGGTTCCGATCGACGAGATCGCGAAACGCGAACATGATCTCGGCCCGTGCGGAGAGGGGCGAGAACCGCCACTCTCGGAAAGCGTCGCGCGCGGTCGTGACGGCGAGATCGACATCCTCCGGCGACGCGAATGCGACCTGAGCGGTGACCTCGCCGGTGGCGGGATCGTAGATGTCGCCGACGCGCCGGGGC
>JBOGWZ010000356.1:0-1617 GCA_050694075.1 Actinomycetota bacterium
ACTTCGAGCGCTCATGGTGGAAGCACGCGGGCGTCAAGGAACAGGCGATCAAGGACCGTTTCGGTCTGTCGGCCACGCGCTACTACCAGGTCCTCAACGACTTGCTGGAGAACCCGGCGGCGCTGGCGCACGACCCCATCCTCGTGAAGCGCCTCAGGCGGCTGAGGACGTACCGTCAGCGACAGAGGGTGGCGCGTCTGCTCGGCGCCGAGTACACATCGGCCAAGCGCTAGCGCGGCCCCCCGTGACAGCCGGGGTCCCGTCGTGGAGGCGGTCTCGACATGGGTGGTAGGCACTCCTCAACCCAGCAGGGGCCCTTCGTCTGGTCCGTGGTCGCATGGCTGCTGCCGTGGGTATTGATCGCCGCGGTGGCCGGGGTTGCCGTCTCGATCGCGGTAGACGCCTTGGGTCGCGACGCTCTCGAGACGCCTCCTCCCACGGCGGCGACCGAGAGCCCGTCCCCCAGCCCGTCGCCCACACGGAGCCCTACCGCCGCTCCGACGCGAACGACCAAGTCCCCGTCCAAGCCCGCCGAGACGCAGGTTGACTTGATCACCGAGGGGATCACCGTGCAGGTCCTCAACGCGACCGGCTCGTCCTCCGCGGACGACGTGATGGCCGATCGGCTGGCGAGCCTCGGCTTCGAGGTGATATCGGTCGATTCCGCCGCAGGGAGCTACGAGCGCACCACAGTGTTCTGGTCGTATCCGGACGCGCGCGAAGCGGCCGAGGCACTCGCTCGTCGCTTCGGATGGGTGGTTCAGGAGAAGCCCGCCAACCTCTCCGCGACGGTGGCATTACACGTCGTGGTGGGAGCAGACGAAGCGTAGACGTCTAGATCCGCTCGATCTCCAGATCCAGATCGAGGTGCAGCGTTCCGGTCAAAGGCAGGGTCCCAGCCTCTGTCACTACCCTGACGTCGAAGTTCCCAGTCGTAGACGATCGGGATCCTCGCAGGAAGCCACCGTCTATGTCGAAGGTGGCCCGACTCGTGGTGCGAACCGAGCCGGTGAGCTCCGCCGCCCCCTGAGGAAGCTCCGTGGTCCACGACAAGGGTCCGGCCCCCTCGTAGAGCAAACGGGCGATCCTTCCGTCCTCGTCTCGACCGAGCCCCACGAGCTCTCCCTCCGTCGCGATCTGATGGAAGGCCGATCGCGCCCGCACCTCCTGTCGGGCCTCCCACTCGTCGTGAAGGCGGACGGGCTCTAAGGCCAGGGGGGGTCGGTACGTGCCGATGAACACGAGCTGATCCGCATCGAGGGCGCTAGCCGGCACGTCATCCACCTCCAAGACCTTCAGCACCTCGCCGCGCGCGCCCACGCGAAGTGTGAAGCTCCTGCTTTCCGCGCCCGGGGACGGCAGGCCATCCTCGGCCACCTCGACCGGTTCCATCGTCACCGCCACGACGGTTTCGTCTCCGTCGGATGAACGGATCGCCTCCGTGACCTCGAAGGTGACTTCGTAGGAGCCTCTCCCGGGGCTCCCGATGTTCCACGCGGCCTCTGCCCGCGCCACCAGTCGGTAGGTAAGCCGCGCGTCCTGAGGGAACCGGTACTCGATCTGAACGGTGTCGGGCCGGCACGAGGCTAACGCGAGCAACGAAAACGCGGCGAGGCT
>JBOGWZ010000357.1:0-1616 GCA_050694075.1 Actinomycetota bacterium
TCGCGAACCGCCTCCTCGAGCTGCTCTTCGACCTGCGTCGATCCCGCCGTCGATACGATGAGGCCATCCATGCCGGGAACATCCGCTGGGCGGCCTAACGTGGTCCTATTGACGGAGGGTGTCTAGCTCCCGTCGGACGCTAGCGGCAGATGCCCGAGCCTACGCCGCACAGGTGGCCACACAGCTTCCGCTAAGTCTCCGACGAGATTCCGGACCCTGGCGCGGAGATCGCCCAGGCTCATTGACGCGGCCTCGTCCGCCGACTCGAAGCCAAGCGCGGTCGAGCGAAGGCGACCGTTCTCAATCAGCAGCAATCCGACCGGTGGAAGGATTCCGTACTTCGTCGTGCCATCCGCGTGGATCGGCTCGGTCGTTACGTCGACGAGGAAGAGGACAACGTCGCTCCCCGGACGGAGGAGCGGGAACTCCGGATAGCGCTGTGCCGGATCACCCTCCTTCCCGAGCTGCACGATGTGTAGAGGTCCGGCGGAGTCGCCCTTCAAGGCGCTACGGGCTTCGACGACGAACTCGGTGAACGCGACCGGCACACGTTGCGCAGGATGAGAGCGCACATCACGTGCTCCCAGCCGCCGCACGACGTGGGCTTCAACGACCAGGTCCGATGCTTCGACCAGCTCGTCGAGATCGCCATAGTCGTGCCAACTGACCAGGGAACCGCTGCCCGCTCGCTCCGCGATCGGCAGCGCCCCACAGGCGCTCGTCGCGACAAGGCTCACCGCGAGAACGAACCATGGCAGCGCACCCATCAACTGCTTCGGTATGCTGCCACGCCGTGGTCCACCCGCTCGTCGAGCAGCTTCGCTTCACGCGAAGCGAGTGGCTCCGCGGCCTCGAAGGCTTGAGCGACGAGGACACCGCCGTCCACGTGGGCCCCAACCCCATGAACAGCATCGGCTGGATCGTCGGGCACCTGGCCTGGCAGGAGCAGCGATACCTCCTCCACCGCTCGCAGGGGCTCCTGCCCTTCCCGCAGCTCCCGGAGCTCTACGCGTTCGAGGCGCCGATGAGCACCCCGCCGCTACCCGAGATGCTCGAGGCGTGGCGGTCAGTCACCGCCGCGGCCGATCCGTTCCTGGATCGCCTCACGCGCGCGGAGCTCGAAGGAGATCTGCCGCTCGAGGGCGTGTCGGTCGGTCAGAGCCTCGGGTCGGCGATCCGGCGCCTGACCTACCACTACTGGTTCCACATCGGCGAGATCCAGGCCATCCGGCAGATGCTCGGTCAGCGCGATCTCCCCGTGTACGTCGGCAACATCGAGAACGAGGCCCCCTACCGCCCGGAGTCCTGAGCGACAGGCAGGGAGGCAGGCCATCCTCGACTGAGGATCGCGCGGACGTTAGGGTCCCCGGCAACGTGCAGCACCGACGCCTCCCCCGCGAGCGCGACCCGCTCATGGTGCCCGCGGCGGTCATCACCGCGGCGGCGGGCCTGATCATCCTGAGCGTGCTCGTCGGCCGGGCGCTCGACGTCCCCGGCCCGTCACCGAGCCCCACGTTCGCCGCGAGCAGCCCCACCGAGGCGCCCCGCACCTCACCGCCGGCGACATCGCCGCCCGCGACCTCCCCGCCGCCAACGTCGCCGCCGCCGACCTCCCC
>JBOGWZ010000358.1:0-1612 GCA_050694075.1 Actinomycetota bacterium
CGACTCCTCGATCGTGCGCCGTATCTCCTCGACGGATTGTGGGGTCAGCACCTCATCTCTCGGTTCGATGCCCAGTGCCCTGCACCCCGAGTTGGCAACCCCGTTCAGCGCGCGCACTACGGGTCGGAAGATGACCACATAGGCGCGGAACGGGACCGCCAGCCAAAGCGCGCTGGCCTCGGGCCTTGCTATGGCGATGTTTTTGGGCGCCATCTCTCCCACGACCATGTGGAAGAACACCACGATCGTGAGAGCGACCACGAAGGAGAGCGTGTGTAGCAGCCCCTCGGGGATCTCTCCGAGGGATGACAGCCCGTCCTCGATCACGCGCGCGACCGCGGGCTCGGCTACGTAGCCGAGCCCGAGTGATGCCATCGTTATGCCGAGCTGGGCCCCCGCGAGCATCAGGCTGAGCTCTCGAACCGAGGCGATCGCCAACTTGGCGCGCGGGTCGCCCTCGGCGGCCATCTGCTCGAGCTTGGTCCGACGCGACGCGGTGAGAGCGAACTCGGCGGCGACGAAGAACCCGTTGGCGACGAGAAGCGCGATCCCTATGAGAATGAACCAGATCGTCACGGCCGCTCCTCCGACCGGGGAGGTGGCGCGACGACGAGCACCTTCGAGATGCGCCTGTTCTCCATCTCGACGACCTTGAACTCCCAGCCGTCGTAGGAGGCGTGGTCCCCCTGGTTGGGGATGCGTTCGAGCAGCGACAACAGGAACCCGGCCAGGGTCTCGTAGTCGCCCTCGGGCATGCGGAAGCCGGTTCGCTCCTCTACCTCGTCGGGGTGAAGCATCCCGGACAGGACGTGGATCCCCTCCGGCGAGGAGGTGGTGGCGGGGGGCCGCTCTCCGGCGTCGTACTCGTCTTCGATCTCGCCCACGATCTCCTCCAGTAGGTCTTCGAAAGTGATGATCCCGGCCAACCCCCCGTACTCGTCGATCACCACCGCCATCTGTCGGCGCGTCCGTCGCATCTCGATGAGCAGCGCACGTAGGTCTTTGCTCTCCGGGACGATCAGCGCTTCGCCCATGACCTCGGCGACGGTGGTGGCGGCTCGACGCTCGTGCGGGATGCGGTAGCCGTCTTTGACGTGAACGAGCCCAACGATGTCCTCGATGTCACGGCCGTAGACCGGAAAGCGCGAGAACCCCGTCTCGCGCGCGACCTCAGCCAAGCGGTCGAGCGTGTCGGTGCCTTGTACGGCGATCACCGAAGTGCGAGGTACGAGAGCGTCGGCCGCCGACTTGTCGCCGAAGGTGATAGAGCGCGCCAGGAGTGCGGCCTCCTCTCCCAGTGCTCCCTGTTCGTACGAGGCCTGGACGAGAAGCCCGATCTCCTCCAGAGATCGCACACCGACGAGCTCCTCGCGCGGCTCGATCCCCAGTAGACGAACGGTGACGTTCGCGGCCGCGTTCAGAAACACGATCAATCCCCGGAACAGGGTGTTGAAGAGTCGCAACGGGGCTGCGATCGCAAGACAAGTATCCAGCGGCCGTGCGATCGCGTAGTTCTTGGGGATCAGCTCCGCCACGACCATCTCCACGGCGGTGGCCAGCGCCAGGGCCAGGGCGACGGAGATCGCCAGGGCCGTCGCCTCCGGAGCCCCCA
>JBOGWZ010000359.1:0-1603 GCA_050694075.1 Actinomycetota bacterium
AGCTGTTCTCGATGCTGCGCTTCGGTCTCTCTCCGAAGGTCAACGTCGTTGCCGTCGTGACGCTCTCGATAACGTTTTCGGCGATCGTCGTGGCGCAGGTCCTGCTTCGGCGGGCCGGGCGCGAGGCAGAAAGGGAGGCGGCGGTGGCGGGAGGACTGGCGAACGTCTGATGGGACGGGACGAGCAATCGCTGGGGCTGAGAGTGCGAGCGCTGCGCGAGGGGCGCGGCCTCTCGTTGCGACAGCTCGCCGGGGCCGCCGACGTATCCGAGAGCTTCGTATCCCAGGTCGAGCGGGGCCACGCCAATCCGTCGGTGGCCTCGTTGAGGCGGCTGGCGGAGGCCCTAGGCGCGTCCGTCGGATCACTTTTCGAAGGGAACTCGGCGCAGGGACGGGTGGTCAGGTGGGGTGAGCGCGCCAAGCTGTTGCATCCGCGGCGGAAGTGGGAGGACTCTCTGGTCACGCCTCGCGACGCCCGCAGGCTGCAGGTGATCCTCTCCGAGATCGAGCCCGGCGAGGGATCCGGCGACGAGCCCTATTCGCACGACTCGGATGAGGAATGTGTGCTCGTGCTCAAGGGGTCGCTGGAGTTCAAGGTGGGCGAGGAGAGCTACCTGCTGGAGGAGGGCGACAGCGTCACGTTCGAGAGCAGGCTGCCGCACTGGAACCGCAACCCCGGCCCGACGGTGGCGGAGGTCCTGTGGATCACCACGCCACCGTCCTACTGAGGTGCGCTGTTTTGTCTGCACATACCGGTACTTTCGCGGCCCGAAAAAGTGCCGGGATGTTAAGACAAGAGGGCGGCGCTAGCGGGAGGCCTTGGCCGAGGCGACTTCGATCAGCTCGTGGGGCTCCTCGCCCTCCGACTCGGCGATCTCGCGATCGAGCTCGCGCCACTCCTTCTCGGCCCAGCGCAGCTTTTCCACCGCGGAGGCGAGGTCGAGGAAGTGGACGGGCACGATCGACGCCCGGGGGCGGAGGTAGGCGTCGCCGATGAGGGCATCGAGCTCCCGGCGCGCCTCGATCAGGCGGGCGTGGATCTTCTTCAGGCGTTCAGATCGCTCCGGGGTCAGCCCCGCACCGTCGTAGCTACTCAGGAACGCTCCTTGAACCGTCTGGGGGAAGTTTTTTGGCTCTCGTATCGAAAAGCATGACCACCCTACAAGAAGACCGCCGTCATGCACAAGCGCACGAGGTCGGTTCCCTTATCCTCGACCGGTGCTGGACGACGCCACGATCGCACTGGTCCTCGCCGAGGCCCTGGGTCGGGGCGGCGACTTTGCCGAGCTGTACGTAGAGGACCGGACCTCCACCGCTCTCCGACTGGAGGACTCCCGGGTCGAGGACGTCTCCTCGGGGCGGGACCGCGGGGCCGGGGTCAGGGTGGCGGCCGGCGACCTGTCCGCCTACGCCTACACGAACGTATTGACCGCCGAGTCCCTGACGGAGGCGGCTCGTGCGGCGCGGGCGGGGATCTCGGACGCCCCGGCGGCCCAGGTCGTGGATCTCACGCGCGTCGAGCCCGGGGCTTCCCACCCGGTGGGGATCGCGCCCGACGAGGTCGGGGCGGCGACGAAGGCGGAGGCGCTCGCCGAGGCCGACGA
>JBOGWZ010000360.1:0-1601 GCA_050694075.1 Actinomycetota bacterium
GAGGGGCGAGCGAGCGCCCCGCAGATCGAGCGGATGCTCGCCCCCTACCTCGCAGAGGCGGGTCTCGAGCAGGTGGCGACAACCTAGGAGTCAGGAGCCGGGGCGGGCCGGTCCGGCCCGCCCCTTCTCGACTGTTCCGCAGCCGCTAGAGATCGCCGCGAATCTCGCCGCCCGGGAAGTCGCCGGGCCCGGTGTTCGCCGGATCCACGCCGTCGTTCGTGTGCACGTTCACGTACGCCCCGGCCGAGTTCATCAGCTCCACCAGGTCGGACATCGACGCGTCGGCGAGCGGGCCGACGAAGTTCGCCTCGGTGATCGTCCCCTGCGCGAGCACGCCGTCGTGACGACCGCTGCCGAGCGCCCCCGCCACCGGATCGGTGCTCGGATACAGCCAGACGACGATCGGGCCGTTCACGCCGGGCGGGCCCATGTGGATGTGGGCCTGGAACACGTTCTCGATGTTCGAGGCGATCAGCTTGTACTCGAGCGCCGATCCATCCTTGCTCAGATGGAAGATCGCCTGCCCCTGCGCGTTCGTATCGCGGATGGGCACCTCGAAGTCACCCGAGAGGTGCTGGCTCCAGTTCCGATTGAGCCCCGCCGCCGCAACGCCGACCGCCACGAAGGCGACGACGAACGCAGCGATGGTCACGCGCTGCCTCTTCTTCATTCCACCCTCCTCCTCTCGTTTTCGATCACCGGCGTCGAAGAGTCTGTACGGAAGCCGGTCCGCATCGGTTTCGGGCGTCTTCCCGGAGACGCAAGGGAGGCGGCTGGGCCCCGCCTCCCACGCGCTTCCGCACGCGACTCAGTCGCGCTTGACCTGACCGCGGATCTCTCCGCCCGGGAACCGCTCGGAGTGGACGTTCGCGTACACGGCGCCCGCCTTGAGCGCGCGAACGGCCTCCCTGAAGCTGCCGAGCTCGATCCCTTGGTCGTCGGGCCCGATTATGTCCTCCGGCGTGATCGTCCCCCTGACCGTTCCGGTCGACTCCGGACAGGGCTCCGGCTTGCTCCCGCCTCCGCACAGGAAGGCGATGACCCCGCCGTTCACGTGGCGCTGGGCGAAGTGGATGTGAGCGAAGAGCGCCGGCGTCTCGAGGTTCCGGTAGGACAGCCTGTAGCGGATCGAGTTCCCCCGGAGCCTGGCGTCGAAGGTTCCTCGGGCGACCGTCGACTTCGAGTTGACCTCCTGGTACCCGTCGAGCTTCGCCTCGAACTCTTGGCCGCCGCCGCCGCGCGCAAGCGCGACCGCTCCCAAGGTGAGCCCCGCCAGCAGGACGATTGCAGTGAGCATCCAGAGCTTCCTCATCCCCTCTCCTCCTTTCCCCCCGAATGGGAGCACCTGCTCGCTACGGAATACGGAGCGGCTCAGGAGACGGATTCCAGGCGGCCGATGACGTCGAGCAGGAACGCGCTCGCGCGCGCGCCGTCGACGACGCGGTGGTCGAACGTGCACGAGAGCCAGCCCACTTCGCGCACGGCCAGCGCCCCGTCGCGCACGGCCGCCCGCGGAGCGATCCGGTGGAGCCCGAGGATGGCGACCTCCGGGTGGTTGACGAGCGGCGTGGCGAAGAGGCCGCCCAGGCGGCCGGCGCTCG
>JBOGWZ010000361.1:0-1594 GCA_050694075.1 Actinomycetota bacterium
TCGGGGTTCAGCTCGCGGAGTAGCTGCTCGAACTCCGGGTCCCGGACTCGCTGCGGCTGGTAGACGTCGAGCCCGGCCTCGACGGCGGCGCGCTTCACCGGCGACGCCGACGGTTCGCCCGCGCGTCCCGTGGGCCTGTCGGGGTTCGTGATCACCGCGGCGACCTCGAGCCCCGCGTCGAGCAGGGCACGAAGGCTCGGCACCGCCCATTCGGGGGTACCGAGGAAGACGGTCTTCAGAGCGCAGCCTCCGGCTGCACCTCCGGCGTCGCAGGAAAGCCAAGGGCCTGGTCGGCGAGCTTCGACGTGGCCTCTTTTCGCAACGCTTCGGGAAGGCGGTCGATGAACAGCACCCCGTCGAGGTGGTCGATCTCGTGCTGGAACACCCGCGCGAGCAGTTCGCTCCCCTCCTCGCGTACCGCCCTACCGTTCTCGTCCAGGCCCTCGATCACCACGCGCTCGCTGCGCCTAACCGGGAAGAGGAGCCCCGGGAGCGAGAGGCAGCCCTCCTCCTCCTCGACCTCTTCCTTGGAGCGCTCCACGATGACCGGGTTGACCACCGCCCCGTGGCGCTCCTCGACCTCCCACACGAAGATGCGTTCGAGGACCCCGAGCTGCGGGGCGGCGAGACCCACACCGGGCGCGTCGCGCATCGTCTCGAACATGTCCGCGATCACCCTTCGGTGGACGTCGGTGATGCGCTCCACCTCCCGCGCCCGCTGACGCAGCACGGGATCCCCGAAGGTTCGGATGGAAAGGACGGCCACTGCAACCTCTCTAACGCGGATCGACGTCGACCCGGAGCGTTGCGCCCCCGGGTCCCGCAGCCAGGATACCCCGCAGGGCGCTCGCGACCTCGAACGCGTCCGGGCATTTCACGAGTATCTCGAGGCCCGCGCGCGGGGCCCGCAACGGGATCGGACCCAGCACGTGCCCCCCCGCACCCCTGCTTGCGGCCGCGGCGGCCTCGAGCGCGACGCGCGCCCGTGGCCCATCGGCGGTGACGCGGACGAGCTCCGCCGCAGGCGGATAGCCGAGCTCCGTGCGATCCGCCAGCTCGTGCCGGAGGAAGTACGAATAGTCCGCCCGCACAACCGCCTGGATCGCGTGATGCATCGACTCCGCGCTCTGCACGACGAGACGGCCGCCCGCGCCGGCCCACGCAGCCATCTCTACGAGCGCCTCGTACGCCGACTCCGCGGCGCGGAAGTCGGACCGTCTTATCAGCGCGTCGGCGTCGAGGACCCCGACCAGCGAGACCTCTGGGCGGATCGTGGGCTTGGTGCCGATCCACGTCGTCACGTACACATCCCGATCGGTGGGAGGAAGCTCCCCCGCCTGCAGGGTCTCCGGATCCGCCCGCGCCACCGAGGCGCGCGGAAACATCTTCTGAAGCTGGTCCGCGAGTCTCTCGCTGCCGGCCCCCACGCGCCTCCAGTTCGATGCTCCGCAGGTGGGACATACATCGGGGGCCGCGGCGGAGAACCCGCAGCGACCACAGCGAACGCGCCGCGGGGCGAGATCGAAAGACAGGCCGCTCTCGCACACAGGGCACCTCAGCGAGCGCCTGCACTCCGCGCACCACAGCGCGCGCG
>JBOGWZ010000362.1:0-1581 GCA_050694075.1 Actinomycetota bacterium
TTGATTGTGGATCTCCAGGTCGCGGGGCTCGGCATCTGGACGGTCGGCGGCGTCGCCGCACTCGTTGCCGGGTCGCTCATACTGTTCTCTGGCGTCGACCCCGCGCTCCGGCTGTCGCCGTGGGCGGTCGTCGTCGCGGTGATCCTGACTCTCGTGTTCTTCGTCTCCGTGATGACGGCCGCATTGCGCGTGCGGCTGCGACGCCCGATCGCGGGGGAGGAGGCGATTGTAGGGTTGCTCGGCGAGGCCAAGACCGATATCGCCCCCGAGGGCACGGTTCTGACGAAGGGAACGCTGTGGCGGGCGCGCACGATGGAGACGGGGATCGCGGCGGGGGAGAAGGTCAAGATCATGGCGACCGAGGGCCTCACGCTGCTAGTGGAACCCTACGAGGAAGAGCAGGGGGAGTCCGCATGAGAAGGGAGCTCACATGGGTCTGGCCATCGCTGGGATAGTCGCCGTTTTCGTCCTGATACTGCTCGCGGCGTCGATACGGATCGTGCAGGAGTACGAGCGGGGCGTGATCTTCAGGCTCGGTCGCGTGCTCCCCGGGGCGAGGGGGCCGGGGCTGTTCTTCATCATCCCCATCATCGATCGCATGGTGAAGGTGAACCTGCAGATCGTGACGCTCGACGTGCCGCCGCAGGACATCATCACGAAGGACAATGTGACGGTTCGCGTGAACGCGGTCGTCTACTTCCAGGTCTTCCAGCCGGTGAAGGCGATCGTCGAGATCCAGAACTATCTCTTCGCCACGTCGCAGATCGCTCAGACCACGCTGCGGGCCATCCTCTCGAAGGTCGACCTCGACGACATCCTGACCGAGCGAGATCGGCTCAACTCCGAACTGCAACGCATCATCGACGACCTCACCGACCCGTGGGGGGTCAAGGTGGCCCTGGTCGAGATCAAGGACGTCGACCTGCCGGTCGAGATGCAACGCATGATTGCCCGGCAGGCGGAGGCCGAGCGCGAGCGGCGGGCGAAGGTCATCAATGCCGAGGGCGAGTACCAGGCCTCGGAGCGGCTCGCGCAGGCGGCCGAGGTCATCTCGAGACACCCGATCGCCTACCAGTTGCGCTTCCTCCAGACGATCGTCGAGGTGTCCGCCGAGAAGAACTCGACCCTCGTCGTGCCCATCCCGATCGAGTTGCTGCGCTTCGCGACGGCATTCGCCAAGGAGGAAACGGCGAGCTAACGACTACTCGAGCGCAAGCAAGGCCACCATCACTCCGACGCCGGCGAGCAGCGCGACGAGCTGCAGCGCCGACTTCGTCGGTTCCGGCTCCTTGTGCAGCTCGGGGATGAGGTCCGTCGATGCGATGTAAACGAACGCGCCGGCGGAGAACGGCAGCAAAGCCTGCTCGATCGTCTCGGCGGACGCGACGGTCAGGGTTGCGACCCCTCCGGCGACGGCCGCCAACCCCGTCAAGAAGTTGAGGCCCAGCGCCCGCTTGGGCTTTAGCCCCGAGTGCACCAAGATCCCGAAGTCGCCCAGCTCCTGCGGGATCTCGTGCAGCGCAACCGCGATCGACGTGGCGACCCCGAGCTGGGTCGAGGCGGCGAACGAGGCCGCCACGA
>JBOGWZ010000363.1:0-1578 GCA_050694075.1 Actinomycetota bacterium
GCTTGAGCACCCTCCAGATCGTCGCGACCGACGGCGGCGACGGATCGCTCAGGCCGAGGTGGTAGTGGATCGTGCAGGCGCCGCCATCGAAGCCCCGCTCGGTGAGCTCCTTTCGCAGCCGCACGATCTCGTCCTCGGTCTCGTCTGTGGTCCGGTGCGGGATCCGCCGCGCCGCCTTGGAGCGGGCGGCGAGCGCCTCGTAGCCCCCCGATCGGTAGCGGGCGACGAGCTTGGCGACCCAGCTCTTGGAGACCCCATGGGAGCGGGCCACCTCCCGGTAGCTCCGCCCCTCCACCACCACCGCGTCGACGACGTAGCGGGCCACATCCAATGGACACCTCCCTGATAGGTGTCCACGATGCTCCGCGACAGGCGTCCACTATCCGGTGAAATCACACACTGCCGGGGGCACGGGGTAGGAGACACACAATATGGGCACGGACGACCTGCCCATTTAGGGTGGATGCTCAGTGAATCCTGCCGGGGGCACCCCGTAGGGCACGTAACACATCTGCGCGTTGCATTCGCCTGAGGTGACGGTCGTCAGCCCGCGAGCTCAGGGTGGCTGACCCGGATCCGATCCGCGCGATGACGGATCGCCTCGTACGCGACGACCAGCGAGCACACCGTGCTGACAACGGCGAGCGTCGCCAGCGCCGGGATCGCGACCGCAGCCGGGATGAAAGCGACCAACACGCCGGCTCCAATCGTCCGTCGCCGAAACACGTAGCGGGTCGTACGGAAGAGAAAAGCGATGTACCCGAGCAGGTAGAGCGCGACGCCGCAGCAGGAGCTTGGTTTTCAGCTCTCCCGGCAGATCGCCTCCGACGGATCGCCCAGGTTCATGAAGCAGTCAACGGAGGCAAAGGCGACCCCTCGCCCTCGAGAATCGCCTCCAGCACATCGGCCAATTGCTTGAGCTCGCTGCGGGTCAAGTGATTCAGAAAATGCTCCCGCAGCCCCTGCAGATGAACGTTCGTCGCCTTGGTTAAGAACGCCCGGCCCTGAGGAGTGATCGTGGCGAGATAACCGCGTTTGTCGCCCTCGAAGACGCAGCGCTCCACGAGGCCCTTGCGCTCGAGTTGATCGACGGCCCGGGTCACGCCGCTGGGAGAGAGAACGACGCGTGATGCCAACTCCGACATCCGTAGGCCCTTCGTTCCGGCGCGCCGTACCCACACCAGGACCTCGAACTGATTGAAAGTGATGCCCTGAGCGCTGAGCAATTCCCGGTCGAGCGTCGGCACCACCACGGAATAGGCGTAAAGGAACGCCCGCCAGGCACGGAACTGGACCTCATCCAGGGGCTCTCTAACTCGGTCTCTCGGCACAACAGCATTCTAGGGGAATAGTTGCTCGCGAACGCAAGTTTCTACCTTAAGAGCGGCCTCATACGGGCCGGAGGCCAAAGGAGGAGCAATGGAGGGTGGACTTCTACTAATACGGGTCGTGCTCGGATCGATCATGGCGGCTCACGGCGCGCAGAAGCTGTTCGGGTGGTTCGGAGGCTACGGCGTCGCCGGCACCGGTGGCTGGCTCGAATCGATGGGCTTCAAGCCGGCTCGCCTGCATGCCGCA
>JBOGWZ010000364.1:0-1568 GCA_050694075.1 Actinomycetota bacterium
AATCGACAGGGGAACCTCGATACGATCGACCAAGGGGTCTCCTTTCTTCGATGGTTTGGTCACCGAAGAAGCTAAGGAGGCCCCTCACCGATTAGCCGGATTCCCACCATGGTTCACAGAGAAGGCCACATGGGTGGCTGAGATGCAACTCGGCCGGAAAGCCCGCTCTGCTCGGCCCGATTATTGTGCTGTCACGCCCTCTCACGAAGGAGTGACGCATGCCCGACGGCCGGGCCGACGGCCGGGCGCCTGATCGGAACCTCGCGCTCGAGCTCGTACGCGTGACGGAGGCGGCAGCGCTCGCCGCCGCCCGCTGGATGGGGCGCGGAGACAAGGAATCGGTGGACCAGGCCGCCGTCGATGCCATGAGGCTGCTGATGGACACGGTCTCAATCGACGGCGTCGTGGTGATCGGCGAGGGCGAGAAGGACGCCGCCCCCATGCTCTACAACGGAGAGAAGCTCGGCTCGGGCGGGCCCGCCGTGGACATCGCCGTCGATCCCGTCGACGGAACGACCCTCACCTCGAAGGGGATGAACGGGGCGCTGTCGGTGGTTTCCGTGTCCGAACGGGGGACAATGTTCGACCCGGGGCCGTGCGTGTACATGAACAAGCTGGCCGCGGGGGAGGAGGCGGCCGAGGTTCTCGACATAGATGCGCCGGTTTCCGAAAACCTGAAGCGCCTGAGCGATGTGAAGAGGACGGACGTCTCCGACCTGACCGTGATCGTGCTCGACCGAGACCGTCACCGCGAGATCATCGAGGACGTGCGCGAGGCGGGAGCGCGCGTGAAGCTGATCCCCGATGGGGACGTCGCCGCCGCGATCGCGGCAGCGCGGGAGACGACCGGTGTCGACCTGCTGATCGGGATCGGCGGAACTCCGGAGGGAGTCGTTGCCGCGTGCGCGCTCAAGTGTCTCGGCGGCGTCATCCAGGGAAAGCTCTGGCCGCGCGACGACGAGGAGCGCCAGAAGGCGATCGACGCCGGCTACGACCTCGAGCGCGTGCTCACGACCGACGATCTGGTCTCCGGCGACGACGTCTTCTTCGCGGCGACCGGCGTGACGGATGGGGACCTCGTGAAGGGCGTGCGCTACAGGCAGGAGAGCGCGCTTACGCACTCCATCGTGATGCGCTCGCGCTCGGGCACCGTTCGCATGATCGACGCGCTGCACCGGCGAGGGAAGCTCAAGAAATACTCGAGCATCATCTACTAGCGAGACGTGGCTCGGCGACTAGGAACGGCCCGCTCCCTCGCGCTGGACATCTCGCCACTGAGGGAGTCGCCCGCCTACCGCGCTCTCTGGCTCGGCCAGATCGTGTCCTTGATCGGCACCAACATGCGCTACGTCGCAGTCCCGTGGCATGTTTTTCAGCTCACCGGTTCCACCGTTGCCGTCGGTCTGATCGGACTGGCAGAGGTGGTGCCGCTTGTCGTGTTCTCGATCATCGGCGGGGCCGTGGCCGACCGAGTGGATCGGCGCGCGTTGATCGCCCGCATGCAGGTCGGCATGATGGCTGCCTCGGCGGCACTCGCGGCGGTGTCGCTGATGCAGCGTCCGCCCCTC
>JBOGWZ010000365.1:0-1564 GCA_050694075.1 Actinomycetota bacterium
ACACCCATAGGCTCGATCCGATCTACCGGGATCCGCACGAGTCCGGCGTGCGCTTCTTCATGCACTATGGCGATCTCTCCGACTCGGGATCGTTGATCAACCTGATCCGCAACCTCGAACCGGACGAGATCTATCACCTCGGCGCGCAGAGCCACGTGAAGGTCTCCTTCGAGGTTCCCGAGTACACCTCCGACGCGACCGCGATGGGAACGGTGCGCATCCTCGAAGCGATCCGCGCCTCGGGGGTGGATACGCGCTTCTACCAGGCGTCGTCGTCCGAGATGTTCGGGGCCGCGGCCCCGCCCCAGAACGAGGAGACGCCGTTCTATCCACGTAGTCCCTACGGCGTGTCCAAGGTCTTCTCCTACTGGATGACGGTCAACTACCGGGAGGCGCACGGTTTGTTCGTGTCGAACGGGATCCTCTTCAACCACGAGAGCCCTCGGCGCGGTGAGACGTTCGTTACTCGCAAGGTCACGCGCGCGGTGGCGCGCATCAAGGCCGGGATCCAGGAGAAGCTGTATCTCGGCAATCTCGACGCCAAGCGGGATTGGGGGTATGCGCCCGAGTATGTCGAGGCGATGTGGTTGGTGCTGCAACACGACAGCCCGGAGGACTTCGTGATCGCGACGGGGGAGGCGCACACGATCAGGGAGTTCTGTGAGGTGGCTTTCGGCCACGCCGGGCTTGACTGGGAGCGCCACGTCGAGATCGACCCTCGCTACTTCCGCCCTACGGAGGTCGACTTCCTCCTCGGCGACGCGTCCAAGGCCAAGCGGCTGCTGGGGTGGGAGCCGAGGACGACGTTCGAGGACCTGGCCCGTCTCATGGTGGACGCCGACGCACAGCTGCTCGAGGACGAGCTCGCCGGACGGCTCGTGCGCCTCGACCGGGACCACTGAGCGGCCCCCTCCGGCCTCGGCCGCGGCGGGGATAGCATCCGGTCGCGAGAGGCGTTCCCTTTGGTTCCGCCCTTCGGACCTAACTCGGGGCGAGGTCTTCCAGATCGCTACTCATACGGTGGAGGGCGACGGAGCACGTGGCCCCTAGGTTTGACAGTCGGGATGCAGCGTCTCCACCAGGAGATTGAAGGCCCGACGGTAGCGCTTCAAAGCCTTCCCAAGAAGCTCGGAGTCGGCTGAGTCGATTGCTCGTTTTCGGAAGGAATCGGCTCGCCTGAGAAGAGCTCTCGCGTCGTCGATGGTGTCCTCGCCTACGTCGGGCCGCGCGACGGCTTCATCGAATTCGGCCCTGGCGACGATTCTCGCGATGTTGCCGATCGTCTGAGTTAGGCGCTTCTTGAGGTGGCGGGGATGGGGGTTCTTCTCCCGCCGATTGCTGTCAACCTCGTCGATATCCTCGGCCGCTTTCTTCAGGAGTCTCCACGAGCGCGCGGCCGTGTCTCGACTCTTGGAGAAGGGATGTTGAGCATCCAAGCCGTCTGGCGCCGGGTCACAGACTGCCGCTGCCCTGAGAGCGTAAGCGCTCGGGCTCTCGGTCGGGGTCGGGCTCTCGGTCGGGGTCGGGCTCTCGGTCGGGGTCGGGCTCTCGGTCGGGGTCGGGC
>JBOGWZ010000366.1:0-1562 GCA_050694075.1 Actinomycetota bacterium
CGTTGCGACCCGTGAACGCCGACGTCCACGCGCAGTCGGTCATCGGGGGCCACACCGACTTGAGGCGCGAGTAGAAGCCCCGCTGCATCAGGTCGGAGAGCGCGGGCAGCTTGCCGGCGTCCATTAGAGGAGCCGCGACGTCGAAGGTCGCGGAATCCCAGCCGAGCACGATCAATCGGAGAGCCATGGCGTCGGCCGATTGTCACACCCCGCACGTCGAGTGGTCGCTCAGGGCTCTATGTAGTCCTCACGGACCAGTCGACGGGGACTCGGTCGGCGCAACGGTGGGACTGGGGCTCGGCGTCGGCGTAACGGTGGGACTGGGGCTCGGCGTCGGCGTAACGGTGGGACTGGGGCTCGGCGTCGGCGTAACGGTGGGACTGGGACTCGGCGTCGGCGACACCGTCGGGCTCGGGCCCGGCTCCACCAGGGGTTCCAATACCGGGCCTCGGTCGGGCACGAGATCGAAGCACGCGCGGCGGCATCTCCGCCCGGTGAAAAGCGTCTGCACCTGCCAGCGGTAGAAGGGGCGGTTCCCACCAACGCGCAGCCTCCGGAACGGCACGCGCACGCTGACGCTTCGCCGGCCGCGCCGCCAGGCCCTCAGGCGACCGAGGTCCCGGTCTCGCTTCCTGCGTCTGTCCCTGAACAGACGGGCGCGCATCCTGGAGCCGTTCGAGCGGACGAGCGCGTAGTAGTCAAGCCGGTCGTCTCCGAAGGTGTCGAGAAACACGAGGACGAAGCCCTTGTCCCATACTCGTTTCGCCGTCCACTTCGCGAAGGTGATCACCCGCCACGACGGGCGCCTCGTGACGCCGAACGATCTCACGCTCTCGACGTCGAGCGGGCCGCGGGCGTCGTTCGCGTCGTCCGGATCGAGGTGCGTGGCCCCCGCCAGCAGCGGGGCCAGGGCACCGATCACAACGACCGCCATGAGGGCCCGAACCCATACTTTGTGTGTGCTGAGGGGTCGGATACGTACCCTACGCATACACAAAGAGTGGTGGAGGGTCACTGGGGGCGGCGCCCCTTGAACGACGCCACCGATTCATAAATCAGCCACCCCCCGAGCAGGACGCCGGCCAGCCCCAACAGCGCGGGCAGAAGCTCGCCACCCTCCGGCGCCGAGATCCCCTCGAGGAACGGAGTGTTCCTCCCGGACAGGAGCAGGGCCGCGGCGAGGGCCGCTATCAACGCGTTGCGGAAGAGCATCAGCCGGTAGTCGCGCGCCTTGACCTTCCCGAAGCAACCGCACGGGAGGCGGCCATCCTCCCGGCCCTCCCCACTTGCCCGAGCGCGCACGAGCGCGAACGAAAAGGCCGCGATCAACGCGACGGTTAGGGCGGCCGCCGCGCGCGTGGCCCCCGCCACCGCGAGCGCCACCACGCCGAACTCCGCGGCGGGAACCGCCACGGCGGCGGTCGCGCGCAGAGGACCGGTGAGGCGGTAGGCGACGAGCGCGGAGGTCCAATCGGAGAAGCGAAAAAGCTTCGCGACGCCGGCCCACGCGAACACCAGAGCGAGAGCCAGGGAAAGGAGAGATACGGCTGCGTCGGACATCT
>JBOGWZ010000367.1:0-1560 GCA_050694075.1 Actinomycetota bacterium
CGCACGGACGCGCGCGTGTCAATCGCTACATCACGAGGAACATCCGTACCATCCGGCGCAAGGTCTCCGATCGAAAGGTGCCCATACACGTCATCGGAGGGATCGCCGGCTACACGACGGAAGGCGAGATGCGGGGATTCGTCTCGTCGGTGCGCGCTCACGGAGCGGTGGGGGCGAGCCTGTACGACTACCCGATCACTAGACGTTACGAGTGGAGGCAGCTACGGAGGCTGGCACTCAAGGAGCGAGGGCGCGTACCGCGGCGCGGATCCTCTCGGCGCGCTCCACAGGATCGCCGGCCACCGAAACGGGAAGCAGAACGGGAGTCTTCACGCCCGCGTTCCGGAACTCCTCGAGACGCGCTCGACACGATGCTGCGTCTCCCATGACCAAGAGCTGTTCCATCATGTCGTCGGTAACGGCGGCGTTCGCCTGATCTCGATCGCCCGTGCGCCACGCCTCCTTGACCGCGTTCGCCTCGGCTTCGAAGCCCTGAGCGGACAGCGAACGGTTGTAGACGTCGACCGCCGCATAGGTCGTGACGAGGCGACGGGCCATGAAGCGCATCATCTCTTCGTCTTCCTCCACCGCCACCGGTAACCGGATCACGCAGTCCAGCTCGGCGACGTCGCGCCCGGCGGCCCGAGCGCCCTCCGCGACCCATCCGAGTCCCTGTTCCGCGCCCGCAACCGATTTCATGAAGAAGATGACCCCGTCGGCGACCTCGCCCGCGAGCCGGCAGGCCTTCGGGCCGAGGGCGGCGAGATAGATCGGGGGCGGCGAGCCCGGATCGATCTGGAGTCGGAACCCATTGACGCTCACGGTCTCGCCGGCGTGGCTCACCTTCTTCCCGGCGAAGAGATCCCGCAGCACCTCGACGTATTCGCGCAGACGATCCAGCGGCCTCTCGAACGAACCGCCCATCCACGCCGACACGATGACGTCGCTGGAGGTGCCGAGCCCCAAGACGAATCGTCCGCCGCTCAGTTGCTGGACGGTAGAGGCGCTCATCGCCAGAAGAGCCGGGGGCCGCGTGAACACCGGGACGATCGCGGTGCCGAGTCGCATCCGAGAGGTGGAGCCCGCCAGGGCGGCGAGGGGGGCGAAGCCGTCGGCGCCCCCGACCTCGGCCGACCACGCGTCCGTGTAGCCGAGCCCCTCGGCCTCCCGGCACAGCTCCAACGCGTCGGTCACCGACGCACCCTCGAGACCGATTGTCAGCCCCAGCCGCTTCACGGCGGCAGGTTACCCCGCGCTTTCTCGTTCCTTTGTGGAGCGCTGGCCCCTCCTGGGCGGGGCTCCGGGTCATTAAAGGACGTTGGCGGGGGAGCAGAGCAGGGACAGGAGCCCGAGTCTCGAAATGGGTAGGGATGGCTCGTATGCGCCGTACCTTCGTCCTGCTCGCCGCCGCCCTGTCGGCTGCGATCCTGCCGGGCGTGGCCGCCGCGCACGAGGAGCGCGAAGCGGAGTTCCCCGACGGCTCGGGGTCGGTGCCGGTTTACCGCCCGATGATCTCCGAGCCCAACCTCGTGGTGTGCAAGCGCAATTCCGGTCGGCTCA
>JBOGWZ010000368.1:0-1552 GCA_050694075.1 Actinomycetota bacterium
GTCGAGCGAAGGGTCTCCCCGACCCGCCGGATGGCGCGCTGAAGCTGGTCGCGCGAGGACGACAGCTCGGTGATCGTCTCGCTGAGTCTCGCCCCCATCTCGTTGAACACGTGCGCGAGCTGGCCGACCTCGTCCTTGGAACGAACCGGCACGCGGTGCTCGAAGCGGCCCTCGGCCATGGCGCGCGCACCCTCCGTGAGCTCCTCGAGGTCTTGGGTAACGAGTCGAGCAAGCTTGTACGCGAGCACGGCGGTGGCCCCGAGCGCGAGGAGTAGGAGGCCCACCATCGCGCTGCGAACGAGCGTGGCTCGATCATTCAGTGGATCGCGGGGCGTCCACGCGACGAGGGAGGTCTCATCGGTGAGCCTGCTGGCCTGAGCGAGAGCTCCCCCGTCGATATCCATCTCGAAGGCGTCCCCGATCTCGAGATCGAGGTCGCCCGCATCCTCGATGACGGTGGTCGACGCGACGACCTGGTCGCCCGCGACGATCGTCATCTGCACGCCGCCCTCCGTCGGCGCGACCAGAAGGCCCTGGTCGAGCCAGTAGCCGCCGAGGACCGAGCCGACCACGCCCCGATCCGAGATCTTCAGTGGTATGCGCGGCGTGCGCACGAACAGGTCGTGAACCTTGCCCGCCTCGAGGATCTCGGTTGGTCCCGGCATCGCGATGCCGGGAGCGAAGGTCGCGGGGACCGAGGCGAAGCCGAGTCGCCGTCCCTTGCGGTCGAGCACCATCAGGAAGTCCAGGCCTCCCTCATCGGTGAGACGCTCCTCGAGGAACGCGTCGATCGCGCCCGGCTCGCCGCTCTGCAACAGGCGTCCGAACGACGCCACGGAGATGATGGCCCCGTAGACGCGGTCATCGAGGGCAAGCCTGCGGTCGTTGTAGAGAACGATGCTGGCGTTCAGAGAGGGGCCCAGCGATAGCCGCGCGCGACGTTCTATCTCTCCCACGACGAAGCGCTGCACCACGAAAGCGGCCGCCGCGAGCGGAAGGATCACGATGGCGATGAAAAAGACCGTCAGCCGACGGTGGAGGGTCATCCTCCTGTTCCCCTTTTATGGTGATTTTCGACGGGTTCCCCGCCCCACTTTACTTGGCGCCGCCCTGCGGGGCCCAGCCAGCTTCGGGTGAGAGAATCGTTCATATGCCTATATACGAGTACGCCTGCACGGCCTGCGGTGAACGGACCGAGGCCAAGCAGAGCTTCGACGACCCACCTCTCCTGGAGTGCCCGGTCTGCGGGGGCAAGCTGAGGAAGCTTTATTCGCCGGTGGGCATCGTCTTCAAGGGCACGGGGTTCTACGCAACCGACGGCAAGCGCCCGGCGCCGAAAGCCGTGGAGAAGAAGACCGAATCGTCCAAGAGCGACGGCCCTTCCTCGTCCAAGTCGGAGGACTAGTGGCCCCGCGGGCCGACATCGGGATCTTCGGCGGCTCCGGGTTCTACTCGTTCCTCGAAAGCGTCGATGAGGTTGCGGTCGAGACCCCGTACGGAGACCCGTCCGGCTCCGTGCTGGTCGGGGAGATCGAGGGCGCTCGAGTCGCAT
>JBOGWZ010000369.1:0-1551 GCA_050694075.1 Actinomycetota bacterium
TCGCGGTCGACAAACGCGGGAAGCGTTGGTTGTTCGATGTCTCGGGGGCATTCACCCGAACGGCGCGGCCCGGTTTGCGGCGAACCGACACTTTGTGGAAGGCGCTTGGGAAGGCCGCGGTCCTCAGCGCCTCGAACGACGAGGTGTGCCCCCTGATCCTGCTGACCACCGACCTGCCCCCGCGTAACAGTGCCGGCTATCTGGCTCTCAAGGAAGCGCGCGGAAGCGTGTACCACGACGCGATCGAGATGCTCTCCCGCGAAGGACAGGATCGATTGAGCGCGTACGCCTCGGGCGATCATCGCTTGGAGCCGATCGGGGAGTTGCTTCTTCCGCCTCAGGATGACTGAGGAGCGCGTCGGCGCATACGCGGTGGTGCGCAGCGACGAGCCGAGGGTGTTCCTGGCCGAGGACTCACAGGTGATGGCGCGCGTGCTCGCGCTTCATCTAGTGGCTCGCACCCCTGCGCACTCGGTGTCCTCGCGGGCACGGCTTGACGAGATGCGCGCCGCGCTGCTCGAAGAGCGGTGGGCCGATGCGCTCATCGCATGGATCGAGGAGACCGGCACGCCGGTCGACGTCTACGAGGAGTCGCTGCCGGTGTGGAGCGAGGCGCGCCTCGACGGAGACCAGGCCTCGATGGAGATACGGATGGCGCCGCTGTTCGCGGATTAGCCCCTTCGCTCGAACGCGCGCGCCGCTTCGAGCAGACGGCTCGGCAGCTTCGCGCCCCTCTCACGCAGGGAGGAAATGAACCCTCCCGTGGATGCGGGATCCGTGACGACCTCGTCCCATACCTTGGATCCGGCCACCCCTTCGCCGGAGGACGTCCCCAGTGAGGCGGGCCGGGCGCTTGCCCCGGCCGGGACGATGAGAAGGGCGGAGGACACGGGCCGCTCCGGACCGTCCGAGGGCCGGTTGATCACTCGTCCGCGCACCACCATCGTGGTCGAACCCCCGCCGTCGAGGTTGAGGGCCCAATTCGCACCGAGCGACCTGAACAAACGGGCGAACCCGCGAAGCGTGATCCCCCGGCTGTAGCGGCGTCGGCGGCCGTCCACCGTGATCATCAGCACCCTGCCGTCCGGCGTGGTCCCCACGCCGGTGCGGGGGTTGCGCCGGAAGAAGGGGTGCGAGGAGCTTCTGACGACCACCCTCCCGGCCTCGACCAGCGTCGGGTTCCCCCCTACCGTCGCCCGCACTCGGTTCCATCCCAGCGACCAGTGCAGGTCCACGTCGTTCTCCCGCGCGAGCGACCTGATCACCGCCGCTCTCGGCCCCCAGCGTCGCGCCGACAGGACAGCCCCGCCACGCAGTCGCATCCGGTAATCGGAGCAGCGAACCGCGTCCACACGGTACGGGATGTCGAGGCCCGGGCCGGTCGAACTTACGTGCGGAAAGCCTGACGGCCGGAGGCGTGCCGAGCACGACCGCTTTGGCGGTCGCTCTAAGCCTCCGCCGGCCCGCGTAAAGAGGGCGAACCCTCGTCGTCCGGGCCGCCCGTGGTTGATTCGCCCGACGCGAACATCCTTCTGCGATGTGAGGAGGCTC
>JBOGWZ010000370.1:0-1544 GCA_050694075.1 Actinomycetota bacterium
GTCCGTACAGCCAGAACAGGGTCAGGAGCACGGGCGTGGCGGCCACGGTTATCAGCGTGTAGTCGACGCTCGATGCGGGCTGGCCTCGCATCACCTCGAAGCGGATGACCGACGCCAGGAACAGCCCTCCGGAAGCGGCCATGGCATCCGCCAGGACGCGGAGCGCGATCCTCTTTGCGCTTCTTTTCTGGAGCGGCTGGCGCTGAGTTGTCCGCGCTGGGTCGACGGTGGGTGCGGTCTGAGCCATCGTTGCCTCGCTACGGATCCTCTTCATCCCCGAAATAAGTCGACCCGCCGATGATATGGCCTCACCATGCTTGGCCCCAGATCCGACGCACGAGGGCGCGCGCGGTGGCGTCGTCGAGGTCGGCATCCTCGAGGATCGTGAACCGTCCCGGCCTCGTGTTCGGCGCCTCGAGCAGCACGGTGACCATGTCGTTCTCACTCAGGCCCAGCTCCGACGGATGCTGGGGAAGGCCGAGACGTTCGAGTCGGACTCGGAACGACTCGACGTCGTCCTCGTAGAGGGCGACGGAGAGGATGCAGCCGAACGCCACCTGCGCCCCGTGAAGGGCGCGGCCCCCGTAGAGCCGATCGATCGCGTGGCTGATCTCGTGCTCTCCGCCGGAGGCCGGCCGGGACGTCCCGGAAGAGATCATCGCCATTCCGGACAGGATCAGTGCATTGGCGAGCTCTTTGAGAAAGTCGGCATCCTTCGCAGCGACGTTCATGTCGGTATCGAGGTGAGGCTCGATCAGCCGGTGTGATTCGAGCGACAACTGCCACGCGCGTTCGTCCATCTCCTCAAGCCCGCGTTCGACGGCCAGCGCCCAGTCGCGCAACGCGAGGGGATTCGCGAGGAGATCTCCGATGCCGGCTCGGACCGACGCGAGGGGAGCTCCCACGATGGTCGGCACCGAGACGAACACCATGCGAGGTGCGATCGCGCCGAGGCTCTGTGCGCGCCCGCGCTCGTCGGGAACGACGGCGACCGGCGAGCAGATCCCGTCGTGCGAGAGCTGGGTGGGCACCGCGATGATCGTCACACCCGCGCGCGCGGCCGCCAGCTTGCCGACGTCCAGCGTCAGGCCACCCCCCGCGGCCACGATCGCGTCGGCACGCATGCGGTGGACCTCGGAGCCGAGCTCCGCGGCCCACGCCTGGTCGGCTCGGGGGGGCCGGATCCGCAGGTCGAACGGCGAGCGGATCCGGTCCGCGAGCTCCTGCCCGTGCCGCGACGACAGGACGAAAGGAGCCTCTACGCCCGTCCCTGCGATCCGCCGGTCGAGCTCCTCCGCGGCGTCGTGCTTGCCGTTGGCGGCGTCGAAGATCAGAACCTCGGGGAAGTCCACGTCACTCGGCCGAGCTCGAGTAGTGGCGTTCGATCACTGCGACTGCAGCGTCCACGTCCGCCGGAACGTCTATCTCGGCGTAGTCGCCGCGGGTCACGGGCACGGCCCTCGAGTCGACGCGCTCCAGCATGTCCGCGTAGATGTCCTCGTAGTAAACGGAGGTGCGCGCCGACCATTCGAGCCGACCTGCGA
>JBOGWZ010000371.1:0-1538 GCA_050694075.1 Actinomycetota bacterium
TTACCTCGCCCGCTTGGATCCCTCGCTACGCATCTGCCTGATCGACAAGGAGATCTGCGGCTTCGGCGCATCGGGTCGCAACGGTGGTTGGTGCTCCGCCCTGTTCGCAGCCGGTAGGGAGAAGATCGCTCGCCGCTACGGCCGGGAGGCCGCGATCGCGATGCAAAAAGCGATGTTCGCGACGGTGGACGAGGTCGGGCGCGTTTGCAGCGACGAGGGCATCGACTGCCACTTCCACAAGGGCGGCACCGTCATTGCGGCGACCTCACCCGCGCACGTCGAGAGACTACGGAGCGAGGTCCAAGAGGAACGCAAGTGGGGATTCTCCGAGGAGGACTATCGCTGGCTGGAACCCGACGAAGCGCGCGCCGTAATCGACGTGGCGGGGGGCAGGGGAGCCGCGTACACGCCTCACTGCGCCGCGCTTCATCCGGCCCGGCTCGTGCGCGGACTGGCGAGGACGGTCGAGGGCCTCGGAGTCGGGATCTACGAACACACGCCTGCGACCGAAGTGGGACCTCGCATCGTTCGCACTCCGTCGGGCGATCTGCGGGCGGACGTCGTCGTGCGCGCCATCGAGGGCTACACACCGCTGCTCCCCGGGCACAGGCGCACCCTGGCTCCGATCTACTCATTGATGATCGCCACGGAGCCGCTTCCGGCTTCGTTTTGGAAGAGCGTGGGTTGGAACGACCGCGAGACGTTCGCCGACGGACGCCATCTCATCATCTACGCGCAGCGCACCGCCGACGACCGGATTGCGTTCGGGGGCCGCGGCGCCCCCTATCACTTCGGATCGTCTATCGACGACCGACACGATCGCGAGCAGAGCGTCTTTACAGAGTTGCGGCGCGTGTTGACGACGCTGTTCCCGGATGCAGAGGACGCGGGGATCACGAACACGTGGGGGGGACCGATCGGCGTGCCGCGCGATTGGTTCAGCTCGGTCGGCTACGACCGGGCCGGCGGGATCGCGTGGGCGGGCGGCTACGTGGGAGACGGCGTATCTACCTCGAACCTCGCGGGGAGGACGCTCGCGGACCTCATCCTGGAACGGGACACGGAACTGTTGCGGCTTCCCTGGGTGGGGCACCGCTGGCGCAAGTGGGAACCGGAGCCGCTCCGGTGGCTGGGCATCAATCTCGCACTGCGCGCGATGGCGGGGGCGGACGAGGTCGAGGCCCGCACCGCCCGCCCGGCCCGCCGGGTAGGCCTGATCAACAAGCTGATAGGGATGTGACTCTTCGGACGAGCTTGGGCAGAACCTCCCCGATGGGCTCCCGCAGCACGGCGGAGGCCACGCCGTCGAACGGCGTCGGCTCCCCGTTCAAGATGACGAGGCGGGCCCCGGAGTCGAGCGCGATCTGAGGAAGATGGGCGACCGGATAGACGATCAGCGATGTTCCGATCGCGAGGAAGAGGTCGCAGGAGGCGGCCGCCCGCTGGGCCCTCGCGACGTCCTCGGACACGAGCTGCTGGCCGAAGGAGATCGTCGCGGACTTGAGGATGCCCCCGCACGTCCTACAGGGTGGGTCTTC
>JBOGWZ010000372.1:0-1530 GCA_050694075.1 Actinomycetota bacterium
GGGACATGGCGAACCTTCCGATAGGCCACCTGGAGGAGTTCGTGTCAGCGCTGCTGGATATCGAGCACATCCGCGACGTCAGGCTCGCCACCAAGGGCCTCATGGGCCTTCCTCAGCACTTCCTGCAGGACGAGGTCCTGGCCGGGCTCGAGAGGCTCGCGCTGAAAGCCCGCGACAGGGGAGTGGACCTCGCCGTGCACACGCACATCAACCACGCCGCATCCGTCACGCCGCTGGTGGCGGAGGTCTCCCTCAAGCTCCTGGACATGGGCTTCCGGGACGTGCGTAACCAGGGGGTCCTGTTGCGGGGGGTCAACGATTCGCCGCAGGCGCTACTGGATCTCTGTTTCGTGCTGCTCGACGAGGCCAAGATCATGCCGTACTACTTCTATATGTGCGACATGATCCCGAACGCCGAACACTGGAGATTGGCCGTGTACGAGGCCCAGGACCTGCAGCACGCCATCATGGGATACATGCCCGGCTTTGCCACCCCGCGCGTCGTGTGCGACGTGCCCTTCGTCGGCAAGCGGTGGGTGCATCAGGTGGAGGACTACGACCGGGTGCGTGGCATCTCGTATTGGACCAAGAACTACCGTACGGGCATCGAGTCCGAAGACCCCGACGCTCTCACGCGCCGATACGAGTACTTCGATCCGATCTACACGTTGCCCCAGGAGGGTCGAACCTACTGGCGCGAGCGCGTCGCCGTGGCGACGGCCTGACTAACGAGGTGGAACGCCTCGGCACGCACCGGTCGGTGGAGCCATCCGGCGTTCTGCCGCAGCAAGCGCGGCGTCTGGACGTGGAATCACCGATCCGTCCGGACGAGCTCGCGATCGACGTCGACTACCTCAACATCGATTCGGCCTCGTGGGCGCAGATCCGTGACTCCTGCGGCCGGGACCCCGCGCGCATGTCAGAAAGCATGCTCGAGATCGTTCGGACGGCCGGAAAGATGCACAATCCCGTCACCGGCTCGGGCGGGATGCTCGTCGGGACCGTGTCGGAGCGCGGGCGGCACAGGAACGAGCCCCCGGTGGGGGCCCGAATCGCATCTCTCGTATCGCTGACCGCGACGCCGCTGCGTCTCGACGAGATAACGCACCTCGACCCCGAGTCCGAGAAGGTGCGGGTTAAGGGGCGCGCGATCCTCTTCGGCTCGAGCATCTACTGCGAGGTGCCCTCGGATCTCCCCGAGGAGGTCGTGCTCGCCGTGCTCGACGTCGCGGGGGCGCCGGCGTGGATGGCTCGCCTCGCCCGCCCCGAGATGAAGACGGTGGTGCTAGGCGCCGGCGGGAAGTCGGGCGCGCTCGCGTGCGCCGAGGCCGCGCGCAGGGTGGGAGCCGAGGGCCGCGTCCTCGGGCTGTGTTGGCCGGCGGACTCGGTCGAGGTCGCCAAGACGGCCGGAGCGGAGGCGATCGCAATCGACTGCACGCGTCCGAGTGCGGTCCTCGATGCCGTCGTGGAGTCCTTCGAGGGGGATCTCGCCGACCTCGTCTTCGTCTGCACGAACGTCCCGGGCTGTGA
>JBOGWZ010000373.1:0-1525 GCA_050694075.1 Actinomycetota bacterium
CGGGGGTCGTCACCTGTATGCCAGGACTCTAGAGAACGGAGGCGTTGGGGTGGCGAAGCACGTTTTCGTTACGGGTGGCGTGGTTTCCAGCCTCGGCAAGGGCATCACGGCGGCCTCGCTGGGCCGCCTGCTGAAGGCCCGGGGGCTTCGGGTCATGATGCAGAAGCTGGACCCTTACATCAACGTCGATCCCGGAACCATGAACCCGTTCCAGCATGGCGAGGTCTTCGTTACCGAGGACGGCGGGGAGACGGATCTGGACCTCGGCCACTACGAGCGCTTCATCGACGAGAACATGTTCAGGGCGTCCAACGTCACGACCGGGGCGATCTATCAGTCGGTCATCGCCAGGGAGAGAAGAGGTGACTACCTCGGCGACACGGTCCAGGTCATCCCGCACATCACCAATGCGATCAAGGAGCGGATCGTCTCGCTGGGGGAGGATTCCTGCGCCGATGTCCTGATCACAGAGATCGGCGGGACCGTCGGAGACATCGAATCGCTTCCGTTCCTCGAGGCGATCCGTCAGCTGAAGGGTGAGCTCGGAACTCACGACACCTGCTACATACATGTGACCCTCGTCCCCTACATGAGCCCCGCCGAGGAGCTCAAGACCAAGCCCACGCAGCACTCCGTGCGAGAGCTTCGAAGCATCGGCATCCACCCCGACGCGATCGTGTGCCGGTCTGACCGCCCGATCGAGCCGGCTCTGAAGCGCAAGATCTCCTTGCTATGCGACGTCGAGATGGACGCGATCGTCTCTGCGGTAGACACCGACAACATCTACGAGATCCCACTGGTGCTCCACGACGAAGGTCTCGACGACTTCGTGGTCAACCGACTCCACATGCCCGACGTCCCGGCTCCCGATCTCGACCGCTGGCGCCGGCTGATGGGACGGATCGAGTCGGCCGCCGAGCCCGTGCGGATCGGCATCATCGGCAAGTACGTACAGCTTCCGGACGCCTACCTCTCGGTGGCCGAGGCCTTGAGACACGCAGGCTTCTTCCACGGGGCCGAGGTCGCTCTGTCGTGGATCGCCTCCGGCGACCTCGAGAACGTGGACCTCGACGAGAAGCTCTCGGAGCTCGACGGGATACTCGTGCCGGGCGGGTTCGGCGTGAGGGGCGTCGAGGGGAAGATCGACGCCATCCGCTACGCGCGCGAGCGCAACGTTCCCTTCCTGGGCATATGTCTGGGTCTCCAGTGCGCCGTGATCGAGTACGCGCGCAATGTCGCGCAGCTTCCCGGAGCGAACTCGTCAGAATTCGACGCGTCGGCCCCGTACCCGGTGATCGACATCCTCGCCGGGCAGGACCTTTCCACTCTCGGTGGCACCATGCGGCTCGGGGCCTATCCCTGCCGGCTCACACCCGGCAGCAAGGCCGCGCAGGCCTACGGAGGGGAGCTGATCTACGAGCGTCACCGCCACCGCTACGAGGTGAACCCTCGGCTGCGCCGGCGCCTCGAGGATGCCGGGCTCGTTTGCTCCGGCGAGTCGCCCGACGGAACCCTTGTCGAGATC
>JBOGWZ010000374.1:0-1523 GCA_050694075.1 Actinomycetota bacterium
GGGGTGGGCGGTCCCCTCAGCATGGTGGGCCCGATGGCCAAGATGGTCGAGGACGCCGGTTTCGAGTCGTGCTGGGCGGCCGAAACCACTCACACCGCGTTCGTTACCGCCTCGGTCGCGATACAGGCGACTTCGAAGATCAAGGTCGGCACCGCGATCGCTCTCGCCTTTCCCCGGTCGCCGACGATCACCGCGATGGAGGCCGCCGATCTCGACGAGTTGTCCGGCGGGCGTTTCATCCTCGGTCTCGGAAGCCAGGTGAAGCGGATCAACGAGGAGCGTTTCTCGGTCCCGTTCGAGCACCCTGTGCCGAAACTCAAGGAGTATGCGCAGGCGATGCGCGTCGTGTGGGCGGCGAACCGAGGCGACGACGTCTCCCACGACGGTCGCTTCTACAAGGTCACCCGTCCGACCTTTGGCGGCCTGAGGCAGCCGGCGCCGCGCGATGTGCCGATCTATTTCGCCGCGGTCGGGAGGATCATGGCGAGGGCGTGCGGCGAAACCGCCGACGGGCTGCTCGGCCACCCGCTGGCCTCACCCAGGTACCTCACCGAGGTGATCCGGCCGGCGGTCGCCGAGGGGGCCGAGCGCGCCGGCCGCAAGGTGGACGAGTGCAACCTGTCTGCGTCGCCCCTCGTGGCGATCTCGGACGATGTCGATCTCGCCCGGAGAGAGATCAAGCTTCAGATCGCGTTCTACGCGACCACCCGCACCTATCGGGCGATCCTCGAGCTCCACGATCGGGAGCGTCTGATCGACGACCTGCGGTCGGCCTTCGAGGCGAAGGACAAGGAGCGCATGATCGAATTGATCGACGACGACCTGTGCGACGCCATCGCGGTCGCCGGCCCGGCCGACGAGGTCAAGGACAAGGTGGAGGCGTGGGAGGGCATCGCCGATCGTGTTCTGGTGGCCGGGCCGTGGTACTCGGTGCAACCGGACCGGATGCTGGAGAACTACCAGGCGCTAGTAGAGACCTTCGGCACCAGCTGACTTGGACGTGAGGGGCGCATATGCCTCTGAGATCCAAGTCAGCTCACGTCGCGTTGGCTGAGGATCTCTAGGCGGTCGGCCTTCCAGCCTCCGCCCTCGACGTTCACGAACGTGATTTCCCAGATGTAGTCGATCGTTCTCCCCGTCGGGTTGTCGCGCGACTGCGTGGTCTGGGTGACGTTGAGGACCCCGATCGCCTCCGACGCCGAGCGGAAAGAGACCGACGGGCCCTCGAGGATGCGTCCGCGCGACGACGCGCTGACCTCCTCGAGCGCCGTCCCCAGCTCCGCGATCAACTGTTCGTACTGCTCACGGAAGTTCCCCGTGGAGATCTCGAGGATGCGGTCGGCGACCTGCTCGATGTTCGTGGCGTCGTAGTTCAGGAGAAGCTCGGACAGCTCGGTTGCGCGCGCTTGAACGACGGACGAACGCTCCGACAGGAACTCGTCGACGCCCTCGGGCGATGACTCGAGGCCTTGGACGAGCAGCAGCCCCAGAATCGAGCTGAGCGCGGCGAGCACGACGATCGC
>JBOGWZ010000375.1:0-1520 GCA_050694075.1 Actinomycetota bacterium
GTGCTTGGCGTGCCCCTTGTCCTTCGCGTGTCCCGGAGCTTCATCGCGCCCGTGCGCCCGAGCCTTTTGCGTGGCGTGACCGGGAGGTGTTGAGGGCGGGCCATGGTGTCGGTCGTGCTCACGCGCCGGTGTGCCGGACTTGCGCGCGTGACCGGGCGGGGCGGAACGCTCGTTTGACCCACCCTTCTTCACTGCGGACGACCTGTCGTGCTTCTCGGCACCGCGTCCGTGGCCGACCTTCCGCCAGCCACGCTCGAGATCGCCGTCGCCCACTCGTGCGGTGGATGCGGGGCGTCGGCCATCATCGAGTCCTTCGAAGGAGGGCTCCGCTTCGCTCGGCGCGGGAACTTCAGGTGCCAGAGTCGGTGGAGCTGCCTCCGGAGTAGGAGACGGCGCGCTCGCGACGAGGGTGGGCGAGGGTGCTGTGGTCGCGGCGCCGGACGAACGGGGAGCGGCTGGGTTACTGGGGGCCCCCGGAAGCGTGATCCCGCCGAGTGAGGCTCCCGGCCGCGTCGCGGGGACCGGTCTGGGCAGGGCGATGTCCACGAGCCCCGCCTGCTGGGCGACCACGGAGAACGCGAGCAGGCTGCCGGCGGCAACCGCCGCCAGCGCGGTGCCCAACACCGGGGTAAGACTTGGCTTGGACCGCATATTCGCCTCCACGTCTGCCTACAGGATTCGCCCCTGTCGATACATGCCCCTACCGCATTTTCACACAGAGTGTCCGTGTAGTCACTCTATGTAGTTGAAGATCTTTCCCGCTATTTCATCCTTCGGCACGCGGGGCCGGGCCCCTAAGAGTGGGAATCGTGCGCCTGGATTGCTTGCAACTGTTAAAAATCTGTGTTAGAAGAGCTAGCATGGTAACGCGCCGGATGAAGCTATCGGAACTGGGATCCTTCATCCGAGAGCAGCGGCGGGCGGCGAGGCTGTCCCTTCGCAAGCTCTCGGACCTCGCCGGGATCTCGAACCCATACCTGTCTCAGATCGAGCGGGGGCTGCGCAGGCCCTCTGCAGAGATCCTGCAGGCGATCGCGAAGGCCCTTCGCATCTCGGCGGAGACTCTTTACGTCCGCGCCGGGATACTCGACGAGGACCGGGACCACGACCTCGTCGCCGAGATCTTGAAAGACGGCACGATCAGCGAGCGTCAGAAGCAGGTTCTTGTCGACATCTACAGATCCTTCAAGGAATCGAGGACGGAGCCGAACGAGCGCGCGGCATATGTCGGCGAGCCGGGCGGGCTTCCCGAGGCTGAAGCGAAGTGAGTACGTGGCTTGACGGGAGTTCGGAGCGACCCTCTTCATCCCCCACCCGGGCGTTGGGTCGTGACTGCGGATCCGCAGGCGGGACCCGACGATTCTCCGCAGCTCCCGTCACTTGTGCAACCCCACGGAGACCCAAAAGGAGGTGAGGTAACAGATGGCAAAGGCTGAAGAGCTCATCTACGCGGTGGTCGGAGCGGGTGACTTCGCCGCCGAGAAGGTCCGCAACGTCGGGAAGGTCGCGGACCGAAAGAG
>JBOGWZ010000376.1:0-1514 GCA_050694075.1 Actinomycetota bacterium
AATACCCTCGGCGACCTGGTCTCCCTCAAGGGCGTCGTCAAGTACCCCGTGCGCATCAAGTGCGCGCTGTTGGGCTGGAACACCTTGCTCGAGGCCCTCGAAGAAAGCGGGTCTTGAGCGCCTCTTTCCCCGCAGACGAGCCCTTCTGCTACGTCACGACCAAAGGACGCAGGACCGGGCGCGACCACACGATCGAGATCTGGTTCGGAGCCGACGCGTCCACGATCTATCTCATGTCCGGGGGAGGGCGCCGGGCGGACTGGGTCAGGAACCTGCTGGCCGATCCGTCGGTGACCGTCCGATTCGGAGGGCCGGCGCTCGAGGGCACCGCCCGGCTGGTTTCAGATGCTGCCGAGGACGCCGCCGCCCACCGGTTACTGGCCGGCAAGTACCAGGGATGGCGCGAGGGAGCTCCGCTGAGCGAATGGGCGCGGACCGCGCTCGTGGTCGCGATCGATCTTGATGCGCGCACGCGGCCTTAGCCTTCTCTGCGCGTCGCTCGTCGCTCTCGCCGGATGCTCCGCCCCGCTCGCCCCGCGGCTTCGTCCCGATCCCGAGCCGTTACAGGTTCCGTCGGCCACCTTCTCGTTCCTCGTCATCGGCGACTTCGGGACGGGCGCGGCGATAGAGAGGGCGGTGGCCGTGGGGGCTCGGGCATGGGCGGAGGCGAGTGGGACCGAAGCCGTGATAACGACGGGGGACAACGTCTATCCCGACGGCTCTCCCACGTACTACGACGAGGCCTGGGATGAGCCCTACGGCTGGGTCACCGAGGAGGGCATCGACGTCGTCGCCTCACTCGGCAACCACGATGTCCAGCACGGAGAAGGGCGCGGAGTGATGGAGCTCTTGGACATGCCGTCTCGCTACTACTCTCATGTCGAGGGCGACGCCGAGGTGTTCGTTCTCGACACCACCGACCCAGCCGACCCGGAGCAGCTCGCGTGGCTCGAGCGCGCGCTGGCGAGCTCGATCGCGGCGTGGCGGATCGCGGTGTTCCATCATCCGGCCCACACCTGCGGTCGCTACTCCCCGGAACCGACCGTGCGTGCAGACTGGCTGCCGCTGTTTCAGAGATACGACGTCGATCTGGTCTTCACCGGACACGATCACAACTACCAGCGTTTCTCCGAGCAAGAAGGGGTGACGTACGTGGTGACCGGTGGTGGCGGCGCCGGCCTCTATGAAGTGCACGAATGTCCGGGGCTCACCGCGCACGACGACGAGAAACACCACTTCGTCGTGATCGAGGGCTCGACCGAAGAGCTGCGGGGGAAGGTGGTCGCGCTCGACGGGTCGGTGCTGGACGAGTTCTCACTGCGCCCGTGACCACGACTATTGGCCCTTGATGGAACGCGGGAGCGGTCGTCCGCTACGGCTGGGCCATCGTGCCTGCCGGTTGATGCTCCTCGTGTCCCTTGTAGGCGGGAGTTTCATCTCATGCACGGATACCGCCGACGAGCCACTTCGCTTTCGCTATCGAGTACGAGGCTCAGGAGCGAACGTCGAGATCC
>JBOGWZ010000377.1:0-1509 GCA_050694075.1 Actinomycetota bacterium
GCGCTCGGAGGCGAAGAACCCCGCGCTCGCCTCGCGGATGCGCTCGTTCACCTCGCGGAAGACCGCCTCGTTCTTCCCGACCCGCTCGCTCGTCGTCGGCATAAGGCGAGTATGCGCTGCCGAGACCTCCGAGGGAAGGGGGAGCCGCTCAGCGCGGGTCGCCGGCGCCGGCCATCCGGTCGGTCTTCTCGACGAGCTGGAAGCGCTCGCGTTCGTCGACGACGCGCTCGAGCTCGAGCAGCTCGTGACCCGGCAGGAGGAGGAGGCCCCCGGGGTGAGCCCGCGCCTCCTCGAACTCGTCCAGCGTGAGCATCATCACCCGCGTGCAGCGCATGTCGGCGCATTCACAGATGAAGGGCACGAGGTGCTCCTCTGCGCCGAACGCGCTATAGGTCTCGCGCAGGCGGTCGTTGGCATGGCGGAAGGTCGCCTCGCTCTGGGCGACGCTCCCGCTCCCCTCATCAGGGCGATGTGCCGGCACCTGCTGCTCTCGGGCGTGCGTGTTCCCCCTCCGCGGCAAGGGCAAACGCGCTACGCCGGCCGGGGCCGACGAGAGCGGCGCGTGAGGGCCACGCCGACCCCGAGCCAGAGGACTCCGATGAAGAGGATCCCCGCCTCCTCACTGATTCCGACGTTGTCCGCGTCGACCGCAGCGTTCACCGCGGCCTGGACGCCGATCTGGAGGAGGAACGATCCCACTCCGGCCGCCACGAAGAGGAGGAGGAAGAGCCCAACCCGCGGCCACGGCGATTCCCGTCGCGCGACGAGAGCCGCGACTCCGACAGCCCCCACGATCATCCCGACGAGCCCGCCCAGAAAGACGACGCTCTCGAGCGGCTCGAAGTTGTCGTCCCGAAGAGCGATCACCGCGAACTTCACGATCCAGAGGAGGCCGCCGACCACCGCCCCGAGCCCGCCCAGGCGCACGAGCGTCCACCTTCCAGTCCAGGTCCTCACGCCTTCATCCCCCCTTGGGTCGTCGCGCCGAGGGGATCATGGTGACGCGCGAGCCGGACGCCTGCAGGGTCGAGGTGGGCCCGCCTGGATTCGAACCAGGGACCAACGGATTATGAGTCCGCTGCTCTGACCGCTGAGCTACGGGCCCGTGGGGCAAGCGTACCGCGGTGGAGCGAAGGCGGGGGTTCGCGGGGGAACCCCTGGGTTCCCCCGCGTTGAACGGATTATGACTCCGCTGCTCTGAGCGCTGAGCTACGGGCCCGCGCGCCGAAGCGTAGCCCGCCCGCTACCTTTCCGACTTCTGCCGAGGTTGGTAAGAATAGGCCGGGCATGTCCCGGAACGTGACGGAGCCCCCAGCGACCACGTCGACGGAGGTGGACTAGCGAGTGAAGGTCTTCCAGCACGAGCGCGCCCTGCGCACGAAAGGCGGCCTCGAGATCCGGGACATCACGGAGGACGTGCGCGAGGCGGTCGCGGAGAGCGGGGTACGCGACGGCATCGCCTGCGTGTACTCGCCGCACACGACGTGCTGTGTCCGCGTGAACGAGTTC
>JBOGWZ010000378.1:0-1508 GCA_050694075.1 Actinomycetota bacterium
CCGAAACGCGTCATCGGGTAGCGCTCCTCGAGCGCGCGCAACGTCTGCCCGTCCTTGCGGAAGAGCTCGTCGAGCAGGCTCCGCCGCGTCGGATCGGCGAGGGCTCTGAACACCGCGTCCATGGCCGGAACTATAGGTGACTATTTAGTCACCTGTCAACCCGTGGATGAACCGAGCGAGTCCTCCCAACCAGTGGAGATCAGCGGTTCCACGGAAAGCCGGGGGCGTCCTCGATGTTTGCGATCAGCTTGCGGAGGAGCCTGGAAAGCTCGGCTCGCTCGGTCTTCGTGAGGGGCGCACAAAGCTCCTTTTCCCTCTCGATCTGTAGCTCGATGGCCGCGTGGAAGATCTCGTCGCCTTTGGCGGTGAGCTCCACGAGCACGCCTCGGCGGTCCTTCGGATCGGGGAGCCGGGCGATCAGCCCTTGCGCCTCGAGCCGATCCAGGCGGTTGGTCATTGCTCCGGAAGAGAGATGGAGCCGATCGGACAGCTGGGAGGGCGACATCCGCGGCGGGTCGCCCGCGCGGCTCAGGATCTTGATCACGTCGAGCTCGCCCTTGTTGATCCCGAACTCCGAGGCGGTCTCGTCGCCGGGCGGCCTGCTGATCCGGTTCGCGCGTCCCTGACCCGATTTCTCGTCCCTCAGCGGGTGCAGCTGCTACGCGAAGTGTTTCTCGATCCACTTGACCGCGAAGTCGACGAGTTCCCGCGCAGGAAAGAGATGGGAGTGTGCCTCTCCCACTTTGCCAACTACGCCGACGCCGGCCGCGACGGCCGCTTCTCCGATCACGTCGAACGCGTCCCGCTTGCCAGTCACTCGTTCGTAGGGGAACGCGCCCTTGGAGGTATCGATGTCCTCGATCTGTAGCCACTCGATGCCTCGTGGCGAAGCGACGGGCGCCCGATAGCGAACGGTCTTCTTGTTGGGCACCCGGGCGAGTTCCTCCGCATGGTGGAGCAGGGTGACCGTGTTGAGTGGAGCGCCGAGAACCAGGACTTCCCCTCTCGCCTCGACCAGCTTCGCGAGCGGTGATCCCGGGCCGTACGGGTGGTCGATGGGTTGATCCTTCGTGACCCACTCGCTGCGCCGACCTAGGGCGACGATTCGCGCTTCCGGATGCTCGCTGCTGGCGGCGCCCGGCCACGTTCTGATCCGCTCTGGCAGACGACCGAAGTCGCGCGCCGCCTCCGAGACGCTGGGGTCGAAGCCGGGTGGATCCGACAGATACGCGGAGCGGAGAGGCTCGGGCCATTCGTCGAGCTCGTAGCTATCGTGCTCCCAGCCCGCCAACGCCATGAGAGTGCCGTCCGGCCCGAGAGCCTCGAGCAACGCGGCGACCACCGTATCGGCGCCTCCAACGACGTAGCCCATCGAGCTAAGGCTGCAATGGAGCATGACCATGTTCCCGTGGCGAACGCCGAGTGCCACTACGGCCTCGGCGAGCTGACGTCGCGTCAAAGGCGTTCGATCGAGCAACTCATCGGCCATGGCACTGATTCTCGCGGAC
>JBOGWZ010000379.1:0-1507 GCA_050694075.1 Actinomycetota bacterium
ATCGGATCTGTCCGTTTTCCGCGGAGCCGTGGTCAGCAAAACGCCCAGCGGGCGCGCCTTGCACGGGCGCCACGCGGCAGTCGCTGTGAAGGATCAGCTCCTATCTGCCGGAACGATCCTCATCTGTTCCATCATCCCGTGATCGGAGTGGGAGAGGTTGTGACAGTGGAACAAGTAGCGCCCGGTGAACCCTTCGAACCTCATGATGATGCGCACTGCGGTCGCGGACGCGTCCACCCGTACCGTGTCCTTCCACCCGAGCTCGCCGGGTGGGATGAGGGCGTTGCTGCGCTCGAGGATCTGGAACCTCACGAGATGCACGTGCATCGGGTGGGCCATGGAGGATCGATTGACAAACGTCCACACCTCGGTTTCGCCGAGGCGCGGCCTGATGTCGATACGAGAGTGGTCGAATCGCTTTCCGTTGATGAGCCATGTGTTCGTGTCGAGATCCTTGCTGAGCACGAACTCACGCTCGACCGTGTCCGGCCCTGGCACGAGCCGCTCGATCGTGCGCAAGACCGGAGGAAGAGAGCTGGTGTCCTGCTCTTCCCGGTCGACGCGGAACTGCATGACCGGCCGAGCGCCGGTCGGGTCTGTGAAATCGGCGCGGTCCTGCAGCACGATTCTCGTCCCGACCGGGTGCTTCGAGAAATCGATCACGACCTCAACCCGCTCCGAGGGCCAGATCGGGGATCTCGGGGGCCGGGGACGGGGCGGCAAGCAGGCCCTGGTCGGAACCGATCTGGACCAGCGGCTCGCCCGAGTCGAGGGCGAGCCTGTAGCCGCGGCTGGGTGACGCGTTGAGGATGCGGAAGCGGTACTTGCGGTTCGTCACCTTGAAGAACGGCATCGGGCGGCCGTTGACGAGATAGACATCGCCGAGCAGATCGTTGACCTTGTCCTTGAACTCGAACGAGCCGTCTTTCTTGAAGGAGCGATCGTGTAAGACGAGCGGCACGTCGTACTTCCCCTTGGGCAGGTTTAGGTCGTCTTGCTCCTCGTCCTCGATGATGTAGAAGCCGTTGAGCCCCATGTAGTTGTTGCGTGCCGACTTCCCGTGCACGTGGTCGTGGTACCAAAGCGTCGTGGCCTCCTGCATGTTCGGGTAGTAGTAGTCGTACGACTCACCGGGAGCGAACGAGAGGACCGGGTGTCCGTCGCTTCTCCACGGCACCTTCCCCCCATGCAGGTGCGTGGTCATCGGGACGTCGAGCTGGTTCCGCCGACGGATCACGATCGGTCGGCCGCGGCGCGCCCTGATCGTCGGGCCGGGAAAGCGCCCGTCGAAGCCCCAGATCGTGGTGTGCTTGCCGGGCAGTATCGAGGCGCAGCTAGCGACGCCGGAGCCACGGCCTGATCCAGATCCTCGGGCGGATGGTCCGCGTCGGGAGGCGCGATCTACTCGGTGGCCACATCCATGAGTACGAGCTTGCCGCGTGAGCCGGATCGAAGGTTTGTGTGCCCTTCAGGGTAGCCGGACGGCTTTCGGTCATGGCTCTTCCTC
>JBOGWZ010000380.1:0-1501 GCA_050694075.1 Actinomycetota bacterium
CTCGCGGCGGTGCTGGTGGCCGGAACCTCGGGCGCCGCGGTGACGAAGCTACGGGCTCCCCTGAAGGGGTCCGACACCACGGACACGGACGGTCGCGGGAGGGCCATCGTGAGGCTCGACCCGCAGGCCAGAACCGTCTGTTTCAACGTGCGGTGGCGCAACCTCGACGACCAGCCGTTCGCCGCCCACATCCACGTCGGGGGAGAGGGCGTCGATGGGCCCATCCTGGTGCCCTTCTTCGATGCCGCCAGCCCTGAGGAGGCGCTGCCCGACCAGATCGCGGGCGTCAATGGATGCGCGCGGGACGTGCCGCGCAGCGACATCCGCGCGATCAAGGACGACCCGGCTGGGCACTACGTGAACGTCCACACGGAGTCGTTCCCAGGCGGGGCCATCAGAGGCCAGCTCAAGAAGGCCTAGTGAGGGGAGACCCAGCGCAACATACTTTGTGTGTGCTGAGGGGTCGGAATCCGACCCTGGCTATACACAAAGTATGTCGGGGGGGAGGGGCTGAGCCGGTCCCTCCCTCCCGGCTGCGCTCGGGGGTCGCCGCGGCGCTGCTGATCGCCGCAGCCTCCACGCTTTCCCTGGACGCCGCGCTCGCGCAGACGCCGTCACCCACGGCCTCCGAGGCGACCGCTCCCAGCGCGAGTCCAAGTCCGAGCCCGACTCCGACTCCGACTTCGGCCCCGGCTGCGAGCCCGACCCCCAGTCCGACCTCCGCCCCCACCGCTCCCCCGGAGAGGACGGCGGCAGAACCGCAAGCGTCCCGACCCCGCACGCGCGGCGCGGCTGCCGCCTCCGTGAGCGCGATCGACGACGAGTTCTCCCCGAGGACCGCGACTGTCTCCGCGGGGGAGACCGTCACTTGGAGCAACGACGGGGACAACGTCCACACCGTGACGTCCGACGACGGAGTGTTCGACTCCGGGCTGATCGACGCGGGGACCGGTTTCTCCTTCACCTTCGCCGAGCCGGGAACCTACCCCTACTACTGCCAGGTGCACGGCGCGGCCGGCGGCGTGGGCATGGCCGGCACGATCGTGGTGGCGGGGGCGGCCGGACAACCGGCGGAGCCCGAAGAGGGCGCCGAGACCATCCCTCCTCGAGGGCTGCCGAACACGGGCGCAGCGGTCGGCTTGTGGCTCGCGACCGCTCTGTCCGCGATAGGTGTCGGCGCCGGAATGTTGGTGAGGGTGCGGGGCAAGTAGGCTGCGCGTGACGCCCGGGAGGAAACCCACGGACCCTCCGCTGCGTACTACCTGATGTGGTCGGCTTCCGACGAGACGCTGCTCGCGGGCCTCGGTTCCGGGGACCCTGAGGCGGCCGCCGCGTTCGTGCGGCGGTACCAGCGCCGTCTGTTCGGACTGGCCTTGACCATTCTCGGCGACCGGCAGGCCGCAGAGGAAGCCGCCCAGGAGGCGCTCGTGCGCGCATGGAAGCACGCGGGGGCATACGACCCCCGGCGCGGGACGGTCGCCACCTGGCTGCTGTCCATAGG